>DUOR01000278.1 GCA_012838715.1 Actinomycetales bacterium | reverse complement strand
CCGGGAGCTGGGCGCCACCGCCGAGATCATCGCCGTGGACGTGCCCGATGACCCGGCGGCCGGCGGGCCCGAGGCCGCGGCCCGCACCGCCCGGCACGCCGCCCTCCACGACGTCGCCGCCCGCCTGGGCCGCCCGCTGCTGCTGGCCCACACCCTCGACGACCAGGCCGAAACCGTGCTCCTGGCACTGGCCCGCGGCTCCGGGCTCACAGCCTTGTCCGGCATGGCCGACGACCGGACCTGGGCCGACGGCGTCCGCGTGCTGCGCCCCCTCATCGGCCTCCGCCGCGCCGACACCGAGGAAACCTGCGCCGAACTGGGGCTCGACCCCTGGCACGACCCCCACAACACCGACCGCCGCTTCGCCCGCGCCCGCGCCCGCCACGACGCCCTGCCGCTGCTCGAGGAACTCCTCGGCCCCGGCATCGCGCAAAACCTCGCCCGCACCGCAGCGCTCGCCCGCCGCGACGCCCGCGCCCTCGACGACTGGGCCGCCGACGCCGTCACCCGGGCCCTGGGCGACGACGGGGAACTCCGGCTGGGCGACGTCGGAAAGCTCCCCGAAGCGGTGCGCACCCGCGCCCTGAAGAAATGGGCGGAGGGGAGCGGCGCGGGTGCGCTGACGGCCGCCAATGTCGCCGCGCTGGATAAACTCGTCACGGAGCGCAACGGGCGGGGCCCGGTGGCGCTGCCCGCCGCCCAACCGGGCGGCAGGTTGGTGGTGGCCCGAAAAGGTGGCACTCTGGCAGTGTCGCGGGGCATTCCACCCGGAACCACCTGATCCGGGGCACCCGCCCCGCCGTGACCAGAGCACGAACCCGCCGGCGCGCCCGGGCGGAAAGGACGACCGCATGCATGACGTCAAGGACTTCAACGTTCCGGACAACCCCTACGGGGAGGATGTCGAGGCCATCCTGATCGGCGAAGAGGAGCTGCACGCCCGCATCGCCGAAATGGCCGCCCGCGTGAACGAGCGCTACAGGGACGCCGACGAGGACCTCATCCTGGTCGGCGTGCTCAAGGGCGCCGTCTTCTTCATGACCGACTTCGCCCGCCAGCTGGATCTGCCCACGCAGATGGAGTTCATGGCGGTGTCGTCGTACGGCAACTCCACCTCCTCCTCCGGCGTCGTCCGCATCCTCAAGGACCTCGACCGCGACATCGAGGGCCGCGACGTGGTGATCCTCGAGGACATCATCGACTCCGGCCTCACCCTGTCGTGGCTGATGAAGAACCTCCGCAACCGCAACCCGCGGTCGCTCGAGGTCGTCACCCTGCTGCGCAAGCCCGACGCCCTGACCGCGAAGCTCGACATCGCGGACATCGGATTCGACATCCCCAACGAGTTCGTCATCGGCTACGGCCTGGACTACGCCGAGCGCTACCGCGACCTGCCCTACGTGGGCACGCTGCACCCGCGCGTCTACCAGAGCTGACCCGAGCCGCACGCCCCAGAAAGCCAGGCACACCAACCCCTTCATGGACAAGAACAGAATCTTCCGTTTCGCCGCCATCGCCGGCGTCGTCATGCTGCTGCTGTTCGTGGTGACCACCCTCACCGACGACAGCCGCTCCTTCCGCGAGGTCGATACCTCCGTCGCCGTCGCCCAGCTCGACGCGGGCAACGTCACCGAGGCGCAAATCGACGACCGTGAGCAGCGCCTGCGGCTGACCCTGCAGGACGGCATCGAGGTCGAGGGCGAAGAGGACGTCACCGAGGTGATGGCCCAGTACCCGGCCCGCGCCGCGGACCGCATGTTCGAGAAGGTGTCCGGCGCCGAGGGCGTCGACAAGTACACGACGAACGTCACGCAGGACTCGTTCCTGATGTCGATGCTCGGCTTCCTGCTGCCGATGCTCATTTTCTTCATCCTGATCATGTGGCTGTTCAGCCGCATGCAGGGTGGCCGCGGCGGCATGTTCGGCTTCGGCGGCAACAAGGCGAAGCTGCTGAGCAAGGAAGAGCCGACCAACACGTTCGGCGACGTCGCCGGCGCCGACGAGGCGGTCCAGGAACTCGACGAAATCCGCGACTTCCTGCAGAATCCCATGCGCTACGAGAAGCTGGGCGCGAAGATCCCGCGCGGCGTGCTGCTGTACGGCCCGCCCGGCACCGGCAAGACGCTCCTCGCCCGCGCCGTCGCGGGTGAGGCGGGCGTGCCGTTCTACACGATTTCCGGTTCCGACTTCGTCGAAATGTTCGTCGGTGTCGGCGCCTCCCGCGTGCGCGACCTGTTCAACCAGGCGAAGGAAAACTCGCCCTGCATCATCTTCATCGACGAGATCGACGCCGTCGGCCGCCAGCGCGGCGCCGGCATGGGCGGCGGCCACGATGAGCGCGAGCAGACGCTGAACCAGCTGCTAGTCGAGATGGACGGCTTCTCCGACCGGTCGAGCGTCATCATCATGGCGGCCACCAACCGCCCGGACATCCTCGACCCGGCGCTGCTGCGCCCGGGCCGCTTCGACCGCCAGATCCCGGTGACCGCACCGGACATGAGCGGCCGCCACGAGATCCTGAAGGTCCACGCCCGCAACAAGCCGCTGGGCCCCGACGCCGACCTGGAGTCGCTGGCCAAGCGCACCGCGGGCATGTCCGGCGCCGACCTGCAGAACGTGCTCAACGAGGCCGCGCTGCTGACCGCCCGCGTCAACGGCGACGTCATCACCGCCGATGCGCTGGAGGAGGCCGTCGACCGCGTCGTCGGTGGCCCGCGTCGCACGTCGAAGGTGATTTCGGAGCAGGAGAAGAAGGTCACCGCGTACCACGAGGGCGGGCACACCCTGGCCGCGTGGGCGCTGAAGGACATCGAGCGGGTCTACAAGGTCACCATCCTCGCCCGCGGCCGCACCGGCGGCCACGCGCTGACGGTGCCGGAGGACGACAAGGGCATGTACAACCTGCCCGAGCTCTTCGCCCGCCTGGTCTTCGCCATGGGCGGCCGCGCCGCGGAGGAACTCGTCTTCGGCTTGCCGACGACGGGTGCTTCGGCGGACATCGAGCAGGCGACGAAGATCGCCCGCGCGATGGTGACGGACTACGGCATGACCGCGGCGCTGGGCCCGGTGAAGTACGGCGAGGAGGACGGCGATCCCTTCGTCGGCCGCGGCGGCTCCGGTTCGCTGGATTACTCGCCGCAGGTGGCGGCGGTCATCGACGAGGAGGTGCGCAACCTCATCTCGAAGGCGCACGACGAGGCGTACGACATCCTCAAGGAGAACCGCGACACCCTCGACGAGCTGGCCACGAAGCTCCTGGAGAAGGAGACCCTGCGCCGCCCGGACCTGGAGGCGATGTTCACCGACGTCCGCACCCGCGAGCGCCTGGACTTCCTGGACACCGACAAGCGCCACCCGCGCGACGGCCGCGAACCGGTGAAGACCCCGGTGGAGCTGGCCATCGAGCGCGGCGAGGAGCCGCCGGAGCGCGTGAACATCTTCGCCCCGGTCCGCCCCCGCGACGAGGGCGCTACCGAAGGCGCCGAGGGTGCCGACGGCGCGAAT
>DUOR01000029.1 GCA_012838715.1 Actinomycetales bacterium | reverse complement strand
GTCGCGCCCCGGGGGTCGGCGCTGCGGTTGCCGGCGGTGCGGTCGCCGCGCACGCGGTCATCGTGCGCACGGTCGTCATGGACGCTGTCACCGCGCACGCGGTCGCCGGCGGTGCGGTCGTCACGGACGCCGTCACCGTGCACGCGGTCGTCGCGCACCCGTTCCTCGTTCTTCAACCGGTTGACTTGCTTCTGGTCGTCGATGTCCTGTTGGTGGCGGCCGACCTCATTGTCCGCGGCCTTCTGACCGCCGATGAAAATGCGGAAAATGAAGAACCCCGCGATGGCCACGACGGCGACGACGATGGCGATGATGATGAGTGACTGGGTTTCCATGGCTTCCTCTTCCTCGGCGGTCACTCGGTTCCGGTGAGCGCCCACCCGTTCAAATATGACGTAGCTCACCCCTCGTTCCGGGGTGCCCCCAAACTACGCGAAAAAAGAAAACGACGTTTACCGTCGCGGCGTCGAAAAGCGGCGGCGGTCCGCGGGGAAGCGGCAGCGGCCCCGTCGGGAAGCGTTGGCGGGGGCCGTGGAAAGCTCCGGCGCGCGCCGTCGGAAAGCGCTGGCACCCGGCCATGTTGAGCGTTAGCACTCGCGGGGGTAGAGTGCCAGGCAGGTTGTTTGACACACAGTTGTTCACCCGCGACGACGGCTGTGCCCGCGAACCAACCGGCACAAAGAACATCAACTCGCGCCCGCCGCGCACGAACCGGCGACCGCCCCGCGACGGGGCGGGCCGGGACGCGGCGGGCAGCACGCACATGGAGGATTTCATCGTGGCGAACGTCAACATCAAGCCGCTCGAGGACCGCGTCCTGGTCCAGATCAACGAGGCCGAGACCACCACCGCGTCCGGCCTGGTCATCCCCGACTCCGCCAAGGAGAAGCCGCAGGAGGCGACCGTCATCGCCGTCGGCCCGGGCCGTTGGGCGGACGACGACGACCGCATCCCGATGGACGTCAAGGAGGGTGACACCGTCATCTTCTCCAAGTACGGCGGCACCGAGCTGAAGTACCAGGGCCAGGAGTACCTGCTCCTGTCGCAGCGCGACATCCTCGCCGTCATCGAGAAGTAAGGCGGCGGTTAACGCATGGCCAAGCTCATTGCATTCAACGAAGAGGCCCGCGACGGCCTGAAGCGGGGCGTGGACACGCTTGCCGACGCCGTGAAGGTGACGCTCGGCCCGAAGGGCCGCAACGTCGTGCTGGACAAGGCCTTCGGCGGCCCGCTCGTGACCAACGACGGCGTCACCATCGCCCGCGACATCGACCTCGAGGATCCCTTCGAGGACCTCGGCGCCCAGCTGGTGAAGTCGGTGGCCGTCAAGACCAACGACATCGCCGGCGACGGCACCACCACCGCGACCCTGCTCGCCCAGGCACTCGTCCACGAGGGCCTGCGCAACGTCGCGGCCGGCGCCAACCCGGTCGCCCTCAACCGCGGCATCGCCGCCGCGGCCGAGAAGACCGTGGCCCTGCTCCGCGAGAAGGCCACCCCGGTCACCGACTCCGCGTCCATCGCGCAGGTGGCCACCGTGTCCTCCCGCGACGAGGAGATCGGCGACCTGGTCGCCGGCGCCATGGACAAGGTCGGCAAGGACGGCGTGGTCTCCGTGGAGGAATCCCAGACCATCGCCACCGACCTGCTGGTCACCGAGGGCCTGTCCTTCAACAAGGGCTTCCTGTCCCCGTACTTCATCACCGACATCGACGCCCAGCAGGCGATCCTCGAGGACGCGCAGATCCTGCTCGTCCGCGAGAAGATCTCCTCGCTGCCGGAGTTCCTGCCGCTGCTGGAGAAGATCGCCCAGTCCGGCAAGCCGACCCTGATCATGGCCGAGGACATCGAGGGCGAGGCCCTGTCCGCGCTGGTGATCAACGCGATGCGGAAGACCATCAAGGTCGCCGCCGTGAAGGCGCCGTACTTCGGTGACCGCCGCAAGGAGTTCATGGAGGACCTGGCCGTCGTCACCGACGGCACGGTCGTCACCTCCGACACCGGCATGAACCTGAAGGAAGTCGGCCTGGAGGTGCTGGGCAATGCCCGCCGCATCACCATCACGAAGGACGAGACCGTCATCGTCGACGGCGCAGGCACCGCCGAGGCCGTCGAGGAGCGCCGCCAGCAGCTGCGCTCCGAAATCGAGCGCACCGATTCCACCTGGGATCGCGAGAAGCTCGAGGAGCGCCTGGCGAAGCTGTCCGGCGGCGTGGCCGTCATCCGCGTCGGCGCCGCCACCGAGACCGAGGTCAACGAGCGCAAGCTGCGCGTCGAGGACGCCATCAACGCCGCGCGCGCCGCGGTGCAGGAAGGCGTCATCGCCGGCGGCGGCTCCGTCCTGGTGCAGATCTCCCGCGAGCTGGAGACCTACGCCGACGAGTTCGAGGGCGACGAGGCCGTCGGCGTGCGCGCCCTGGCCCGCGCGCTGACCAAGCCCGCCTACTGGATCGCCGCCAACGGCGGCATCGACGGCGCCGTCGTCGTCCACCACATCGGCGAGCTGCCGAACGGCGAAGGCTACAACGCCGCCACCGGCGAGTACGGCAACCTCATCGAGCAGGGTGTCATCGACCCGGTGAAGGTCACCCACTCGGCCGTCGTCAACGCCGCGTCCGTCGCCCGGATGCTGCTGACCACCGAGGCGTCCGTCGTGGACAAGCCGGCCGACGCCGACGAGGGCCACGCCCACTAAGTCGCCCGGTCACGCCGCGCAACCGCGGCGCACCGCGCGCACGGAGCGCACGGAGTGAACCGCGTGAGGGCGGGCGGAAACGGGAAACCGTTGCCGCCCGCCCTTCGGCGATCGTGGGGGCGTGGGAATGCCACGGGGGTCGGCGGTGAACCGGTGCCGCGCCGGCGGAACGGCGCGGGTGGCGCCGTGCCGACGTCATGCCGACGCCGTGCCGACGTCATGCCGGCGCCGTGCCGGCAACACTGAACCGGCGTTGCGCGGGCATCAAAAAAGCCGCCCCGTGGGGCGGCTGCGATTAGGCCAGGACCTTGGCGCGGCGGGCGCGGCGCGGGCGGGCGCGGAGAATCTCGACGCGCTCCGACTCGCTCATCCCGCCCCAGATGCCGTACGGCTCACCGACGCGGAGGGCGTGGGTGCGGCACTGCTCCAGAACCGGGCACGCCTGGCAGATGGACTTGGCGCGCATCTCGCGCATCGCACGGGCACGGCCGCGCTCACCCTCCGGATGGAAGAACACCGACGAGTCGGCGCCGCGGCACGAACCGTGCAGCTGCCAATCCCAGACGTCGGCGTTCGGGCCGGGGAGGTGATCAAAGTGCGTCATGGCCGTGAATCTCCTAAAACACTCAAGCTGTCCGCGAGCGCGTACCGGAACCAATCCGGGTTCCTGGCGCGGTGACCCCGGGTCGGGGCGTCCACGACGGCAAGTGTGGGCCGCGGTCGTAAACAGTTGGTGAACCGCAGGAGACGGGATGGCAGACTGCGGGCACAGTTCTGGAGAATTCCGGGAAAATCCCATGGCTGAGCCACATTTGAACGCCCGCAATGTGCGGTCGGTCACGTCCCCGACGTGAGCCCCGCCATCCAGATCGGACCACCCGAACGGGGCCATCCCCCGGAATCGGGGCGCCGTCGTCGGCACGCGGCGGGCGAATGGGGTACGCGCGCACCCGCGGCGGGGGCGCGACGAGGGTGCGACGATGACACGGCGAGGGCACGGCGAGGGTGCGACGAGGGCACTGCGAGGGCGCGGCCGGGCGCCCGGCGGGGGAGCGGCGTTGGGTAAGAGGTATAACCGGAAATCGGCGAACATCGGTGGGGTAGACTGCACAGGACGAAATCCGATTAAGACCGGAGACGAATACTCCCGATCCGGCGCGCGCCGGGGCACGTGAGGAAGGCCATGGCCGACGACGAGGATCTGCGGAACCGGGTGCGGGACGCCGCATCCGGTTCCCGGTCCGCGCTTGCCTCGGTTCTGCGGACCATCCACCCGCCCGTCGTCCGCTACTGCCGCGCGCGGATGGGATCCGACGGGCCGGTCTCACCGGAAGATGTGGCGCAGGAAGTCATCCTCGCGGTCGCCAACTCGCTGGACAGGTACGTCGACCGCGGCCGCCCGTTCATGGCCTACGTCTACGGGGTCGCCTCCCACAAGGTCGCCGACGCGCACCGCGCCGGCCTGCGGGACATGTCCCTCCCCGTCGACGACATCCCCGACGCCCCCGACGCCACCCCCGGGCCCGAGGAATCGATGTTGCTGCACGACGACGGTAACGAAGTGCGGCGATTGCTCGATGAGCTAAGTGAGAAGGCGCGCGACATCATCATCCTCCGCGTATTCGAGGGGCTGTCGGCCGAAGAGGTCGCCGAGCTCGTCGGAAGCACGCCGGGGGCGGTTCGCGTCGCCCAGCATCGGGCACTGGCCAAGCTCCGGAAAATCGTCGAGGACGAGGCCGAACACCCCGCCCGGGGAGTCGGCTGACATGCGGCGGAACCGCGGTGCGGCCGCACCGGCGCACGAACGAAACCACCACGACACCACACGACGGCACCACGGCACGACGGGGACCACGGCCCCGCGGCGGAATCGACAGGGAAAGGACCAGGCGCGTTGAAGCACTCGAACAGCTCGCATGACGCCGGGCGGGGCACCGCCTTCGGCAATGCCGAGCCCTTCCCCTCCGCCGCCGAACTCGCCGCCGACGACCGGTTCCTCACCGAGCTCGCCGCCGGCAACGACGACGCCTCGGGCGCCGGCCTCTACGGCACCGACGCGCACCTGGCCGAACTGTTCGTCCGCGCCGGCCACCGCGCCAACGCCGACGTTCCGCCGGTTCCCGAACTGGACCTCGACGCAGTCCTCGGCCGCTTCGACATCGTCGACGTCGAGGCGCTGCCGGTCGACGACGAATCCGAGCCGGTCGGCGCCGCCAGCGTCAACGGCGTGGACGACATTGACGTGGGCGACGGCGCCGACGTGGACGACGCACCCGCGACGGGTCGCCTCCGGGCAGTCGGCAAGCGGGGCGGTTCCGACGGCGACGGCGAGGCGCGCCGCTGGTGGTACCCGACGCGCGTCGGCAGCGCCATGCTCGGCGCGGCCGCGTCGTTCCTGCTGGTCGCCGGTGGCATCGGCGCCATCCAGAACGCCGGCCCGGGCGGCGTGCTGTGGCCGGTCAAGCAGAACCTGTTCGGCGCGCACACCGCCGAAGTCGAACTGGCCTCCACCCTCGAGGAAGCCGACGCGGCCAGCGACGCCGGCGATATCGAGCGGGCCGAGGAACTCCTCGCCCGCGCCCAGGAACTGATGGAGCAGGTCAACGAGGCCGACCGCGCCGCCCTGGCGGAGCGGATGCGGCAGTCGGAGGCGCGCGTGCGCACCGTGACCGCAACGGCGACGCCGACGACGGTCACCAACAACCGCACCGAAACGCGCGTGGAAACCCGCACCCGCACCCCCGAAACGGTCACCCGCACGCCGGACACCGTCACTCAGACGGAGACCGCCACCGAAACGGTCACCGAGACCGCCACGGTCACCGCCACCACCCCGGGCACGCCCGGCGACGGCGAATCGCTGCCCTTCGACGGCGGCGTCGAATCCCCGGTCGTGCCGCCGGTCGCCGGCTACTAGCGGCGGGAACCCCCTCTAGCGGCGGCCGCGCCGACCGTCGACGAAACCGGCGCAGTAATCCCACGGCGCGTAGCGCGAGGGATCGGGGGAGAACTCCGGCTCGTGGACCGGCGACTGCTCGCCGGCCAGCAGCAGGTGGTAGTGCGCTTCCAGGACGTCCCAGTTGTAGTAGTGCATGTCCTCGCACTCCTCGCACTGCATGCACACGCCCCACAGGCCCTCGGGGCCGAGGACGGCGCGGAACTCGCGGACGGCGTCGAGGTCCTCGGCGACTTCGAGGCGTTCCTCGTCGGTCAGCGGCTCGAAGGGTTCGTCGGGGTCGAGCAGGTGCGACGGATCGTCGGGATCGCCCTCGAAGGGGTCCCGCGGCATGGACGACCAGAAATCCTTGAACACGGATCCCACCGTAGCGGGGCACGGGGGCAAGTTACTACCCGGTTGCGATTGGGTTTAGGCTGGTACGGGAATCCGACGACTTTGCGGCGCGACCAGGAGGACATCCACTCATGACGAACCCCACCGGAATCAGCCTTGGCGGCGATGATCGGGGCAAGATTCCCCTCATCGGCCTGACTTTCGACGATGTGCTGCTGCTGCCCGACGCTTCGGACGTCATCCCCTCGGCGGTGGACACCTCCACCCAGCTGACCCGGGATCTGCGCCTGAACATCCCCATTATCTCGGCGGCCATGGACACGGTCACCGAGGCCCGCATGGCCATCGCCATGGCGCGCCAGGGCGGCATGGGCATCCTGCACCGCAACCTGTCCGTGGAGGATCAGGC
>DUOR01000277.1 GCA_012838715.1 Actinomycetales bacterium | reverse complement strand
GGCCCGCGAAGCGCCCCTCCGATCGTTCCGGCGAGCAGCCCGGGCCGGGCAACGCACCCGGCGGCAACCCCGGCAACGGGGGAGCGGGCGGCCCCGGCGGCCCCGGCAGCCCCGGTTGGGGCCAGCCGTAACCGTCGCGTCCGGTGGCGCGGGAATCCCGGCGACAACGTCGGGGAGCCCAGCGCAAACCCGCGGAATCCCGGCAGGTCATTTCGGTGACCGGCCGGGATTTCCCGCGTTCGGGGACGTGGCGCACTTCGCGAATGGCGTGGTCACCCGGCTATACACCGATCGCCGCGCCGGTACCGTCGGGATCTTTTCCCGGCGAATTGGGGCGAGCCCCTTGCAGGGTTGTTGACATGTCATCTATGGTGGTGTCCATGAGCAACGACGCCACGACCGACCAAACCGCAACCAAGGCCAACGACACCGGCGACGACACCGACAGCGACAAGGGTGACGGCACCGCCACCAACCCGCACGACACGCCCGGCGTGTACGTGGACAAGGGCAAGGACTTCAAGCGCGACATGCGCTACATCACCACCCGCATCACCAAGGACGGGGAGGACGGGTACCCGGTCGAGCCGAACCGTTACCGCCTGATTGCGGCGCAGTCGTGTCCGTGGGCGAACCGCGCGATTATCGTCCGCCGCCTGCTGGGCCTGGAGGACGTCATCTCCATGGGCATGCCCGGCCCGGTGCATGACCCGCGGTCGTGGACCTTCGACCTCGACGAGGGCGGCGTCGACCCGGTGCTCGGCATCGAGCGCCTGCAGGACGCCTACTTCAAGCGCGAGCCCGATTACCCGCGCGGCATCACCGTGCCGGCCATGGTCGACGAGCGTGACGGCGCGGTCGTCACCAACGATTTCGACCAGATCACCCGCGACCTCTACACCGAATGGTCCGACTACCACCGCGAGGGCGCCCCGAACCTCTGGCCGGAGGAGTCCCGCGAGGAGATGGAGTCGGTGATGAAGCGCATCTTCACCGAGGTCAACAATGGCGTGTACCGCTGCGGTTTCGCCGGTTCGCAGGAGTCCTACGAGGAGGCCTACGACCGCCTGTGGACCGCGATGGACTGGCTGGAGGAGCGCCTCACCGATCGCCGCTACCTGATGGGCGACTCCATCACGGAGGCCGACATCCGCCTGTTCACCACCCTCGCCCGCTTCGATGCCGTGTACCACGGCCACTTCAAGGCCAATCGCCAGAAGCTGTCGGAGATGCCGGCGCTGTGGGGTTACGCCCGCGACCTGTACCAGACCCCGGGCTTCGGCGAGACCATCGATTTCGACCAGATCAAGCAGCACTACTACGTGGTGCACAAGGACGTGAACCCGACGCAGATCGTTCCGAAGGGCCCCGACGCCGACGCATGGCTGACCCCGCACGGCCGCGAGGCCCTCGGCGGCAGCCCCTTCGGTGAGGGCACCGCACCGGATCGCGATCGCCCCCTGCGCTAAACCGCGCCGATCGCCCGCGCCCGCTCGTGCAGCTCACCGAGCTTGCCGACGGCCGCGCTTCAGCCTCATCCGCCGCGGGCGGCCACGATTTTTCGGGGTCTCCGTCAGCGAAACCGCCCACAACGGCCTCAGCGCGCTTTTCGGAGCTTCGATGAGCCTCAACCCCGGAAAAGCGTCCATCGCCACAGAGGCGCTGTGGGGCTCGATTGCGGGCATCCGCCCGAACCGGGATTCCGGCCCGGCGCCGATGCCACGCGCGGCACCAAGTTCGAGGTTATTCCCGGTTTTCAGAACAACGAATAACCGCGAGGTTGGTGCATTTGGGGCCGTTTCGCACCAAGTTCGCGGTTATTCTTTCGCGCGCGAAGTCGATATAACCGCGAGCTTGGCGAGCACCGCTCTCCGGGGCCGATCCCGGGGCCGATCCCGGTGCTTCGCGAGGCTTTCCGGGCGCTTCCTCGGTGCTTCGCGGGACATTCGCGGTGCTTCCACGGCACTTCGAGAGGCTTTCCCGGAGCTTCCTCGATGCTTCCTCGGTACTTCGCGCGAGAATCGACGACCGTCAGCTGACGAAGCTCCACGGACGATGTTTTCCAACGTGACGGGATGATTCGGCGGAGCGGGAGTCCGCAGAACGAGGCCGCCGGCGCGGGGATCTGGGGAACGAGGCCGCCGGCGCGGGGATCTGGGGAACGAGGTCGCCGGCGCCGGGAGCTGCGGAACGGGCGCGCCCGGGGGTCAATTTTCCGCGGCGCGTTCCAGGAGATGGACGGCCAGGCGCCAGCCCGCCTCCTCCGCGTGCCACCCGGCCGCCTGCAGCCGCTGGTTCACGGCCTGCTTACTGACGCCGAGCTCCTCCGCCGCCTCAACCTGGGTCCAGCCGGCGCGCACGAGATTCGTCGCCTCGCGGCCCTCGGGGGAACGCCGCGAAATGACGTGGTGGAGGAGGGTGAAAGCCGAACCGATGTCGTCGGCAAGCACGGCGCCCCGCGGATCATCCGTGCGCACCCGCGCCCGCACCCGCCCCGCGCGGCCACCCTTGCCCAGGGCGCCCGAGG
>DUOR01000276.1 GCA_012838715.1 Actinomycetales bacterium | reverse complement strand
CGTCACGCGGGGTGCGGTGCTCGGCGCGGCGGCGCTGACGGGCGTCGGCGGCGTGCTGCTGGCGCGCGACGCCTGGCCCGGCGGCGAATACGCCGGGTTCGAATGGCCGCTTCAGCTGGTGCTCGTCGGCGCGCTGACCTTGGTCGGCTTCGCCCAGTGGGCGCCCAGCCAACGGCGGGCGGGCTCCTCCACCAAGGCGTAGGACACCGCGGCCAACGGCACGGTCAGCGCCACCGTCACCAGCGTGACCGCGACGATGTGGCCGCTGAAGATGGTCACGCCCAGCAGCGGGAACGCCACCGACAGCGCGGCCATGTGCCACAGGAAGATGCCGTAGGACCAGCGGCCCAGCGCCTGCATGAACGGGTGGGTGAGCACCCGCGATTCCGGGGCCAGCGCCCACGGCCCGATGATGGCCGCGCCGAACACAAGGCCGCACAGCAGGCGGCGGAGGAACTCCCAGTTGCTCAGGTGCACCAGGCCCTCCGGCCCCAGCACGGCGGCCAACACCAGCGCGCCCGCCGCGACGGCGAGCCACAGCCAGCGCAGCCGCGCCCACGCCCGGATGCGCTCGAGGAGACCGCGGGCCCGCGCGGATTCGCTGCCCGCCAGCGACTCCACCTCCGCCAGGATCATGCCCGCCGCGAACCACGAGAAGTACGCGGCCGGCTGGATGTGCGGGTTCACGCCGTCGGCGTACGGGATGGGCAACCACACCCAGCCGAAGCTGAGGATCGACAGCCCGACAAGCGCGGCGATGCGCATCCCCTGCCGCCGCATCGGGTCGAGCCCGCGCAGCATCAGTGCGAACACCGGCAGCGTCACGTAGAACGCCACCTCCACCGACAGCGACCACAGGTGCGTCAGCCCGCCGTGCAGCGAATCCGCGAAGAACACCTGCGTGAGCGTCAGGTTCGTCAGCCACACCCGCAGGTCCGCGCCCTGCCCCACGGGCAGCGCCAGAATCACGACCACCACCAGCACCCAGTAGCCCGGCAGGATGCGCGCCACCCGCTTGCGGTAGTACTTCGCCCAGCCGGCCGTGAGGTCGCTCCATCGGCCGGCCGTGGCCGTGGGCTGTGTGCCCGCCGTGCCCGCCGTGACCGCCGTGCCCCGCTTGCCGACGACGCCCCCTCGGCCCGCCCGGTGGGAACGCCACAACAGGAAGCCGGACAGGGTGAAGAAGACGGCAACGAAGAAGTCGAAGCGGCCGAGGACGCGTTCCCACAGGGCACCGGTGTCGTGGCCGGTCTGGAACGCGACGTGCGTGCCGATGATGCCCAGCGCCGCCACGGCCCGCAGCCCCTCGAGTGCGGGCAGGAACCCCGGCTTGAACGGGGGCCGGAACTCGGGGACGGACTTCCCCGGCGCCTCGATTTCCCGTACGCCGACGGTTTTTTCGCCGAGGAGCCCGGAATTCCCCAGGTCGGGCGTGTTCGGAAGGCTCTTATCGGCGGTCATGCCCGGATAATATTTGATTCGCGATACTCTCATCTTCAAACCTGCTAGGTTTTGCACGAGAAACCCGTAAGAAGTAAGGGAAAACCAACGCTCATGGCCAGAAAAACGCTTTCGCACCTGATGCTCATCATCGGCGCCGCCCTTGTTGTCATCGCAGTGCTTCTCCCCACGTTCCTCGTGCCCAAGTTCAAGGTCATTCCCCTGGACACGGTCAGCACGTCCGTCACCGAGACCCGCGAGGGCACGCTCCTCGACGCCTCGCAGCTCGCCGCCGGCGAGCCCGTCGCGCCGCGCGCGGACGACGAGCGGTGCCAGGACGAGGAGAACCTGCCGCTGCACTGCTTCATCAACGATGAGGTGCCACTGTTCACGTCCCGCCACATCCACGTCGAGGAGCCCTCGGACGAGGATTGGGTGACCCTGCAGGCCGGTCTCGTCATGGGCCGCGAGGACAAGGAGGAGCCGGACAACCTGGTCACGGCGACCCTGGACCGCGTCACCCTGGACCGCCGCACTTCCCTGCCGGTCAACGAGCCGATCTCGACCTTCTCGCTGTCGGCCCCGGGCCAGGAGGGTTCGGATGACCCGGTCGAGTTCACCCGTCCGGGCGTTCAGTACAAGTTCCCGTTCGACGCGGAGAAGAAGTCGTACCAGTACTTCGACGGCAATGCGCTGCAGGCCTTCCCCATCGACTTCATGCGCGAGGAAGAGCAGGACGGCGAGACCGTCTACGTGTACGAGCAGTCCATCGGCCCGGTGAACCTGTACGAGTCGGTCCGCGACCACTTCACGCAGGACGGCGGCGAGCTGACCGAGGCGGAGGAGTCCTCGCTCGCGTCGCTGCGCCTGGCGTTCCCCGCCGAGAACTGGGGCCTCGAGGGTGACGAGGAGGTCGAAATGAGCCGGTACTACACCAACACCCGTACCCTGCGCATCGAGCCGACCACCGGCCAGATCGTCAACGGCACCGAGCAGATTTTCCAGTTCTACGCGCAGGACGACGAGGAGGCCGAGGAGATCGCCTCCGAGGAGGGCCGCGAGCGTGAGGCGCAGGAGCTGAACCGCACCGCGATGCGTTACGACGCGCAGTGGGACGAGGACACCATGGCCACCCAGATGGGCAGCGCCAAGGACTCGAAGGGCATGCTCAACATGGCCGGCACCATCGCGCCGTGGGTCGTGGGCATCATCGGCGTCATCCTGATTGCCCTGGGCCTGATCACCTACCGACGCGCCTAGTCGCCGTCCGAGGCGCTTTCCGACGGGGCCCCTTCCGGCGTCCCGCCGGGAACACCCGGAAAATGCCCCCGGGCCTATAGAATCGGCCCCGTGACAATCGCTTCCGGGAGCACCGGCACCACCGAACCGGCGGTGCGGCATTCGCCGCCCGCCGGTTTCGCGCGCTTCGGGACGCCCGTCGTGTTCGGGTGGACGTTCCTGCTGTCGCTGGCGCTGCTGTGGCCGTTGGCGTCGCCGGGGATGCTGTTGCTGCGGGACATGGTGGTGCCGCCGCATCCGGCGTTGACGGATGCGGCGTTCGGGCTGGGTGATTCCGCGGCCCGGGCGACGCCGCAGGATGCGGTGCTGGCGTGGGTCGGGGGGTTGACCGACGCGGGCGCGGTGGTGCGGCTGCTGCTGGTGGCGGGGTTCCTGTTCGGTGGCCTGGCCGCCGCGGAGTTGGCCCGGCGGACGGTGGGGGCGGGGCTGTTGGGGCAGTTGGCGGCGGTGACGATGCTGCTGTGGAACCCGTTCACCGTGGAGCGGCTGCTGCAGGGCCAGTGGTCGCTGGTGCTGGCGATGGTGCTGCTGCCCGCCATCGTGGTGGCGGGGCTGCAGGGGGCGGCGTGGTGGCGGGCCACGGCGATG
>DUOR01000275.1 GCA_012838715.1 Actinomycetales bacterium | reverse complement strand
CCGGGCTGTGACGGGGCCGCGGCCGAACGACGGGTGGCGCCCCGGGTCGGATGCGCCCGGCCCCGCCGCGCCCGACGCCCGTAATCCGGGTGAGGTGACCACGGGCCGCCGGCGGGTACATCCGCTGACGCCGCTGCTGACGTCGGCGCGGTTCCTGGTCGCGTTCCTCGCGGTGCTGGCGGTGAATGCCGTCCAGTTCCGGCCCGGGGACGCCAATCTCGGCGATGTCGTCGCCGAGCTCGGGGTGTGGCCGCTGGTGGTGGCGGTGGTCGGGCTGCTGGTTCTGTTGGGGCTCATCGCGCTCGGCAACTGGGTGTCGTGGCGGTACCGCTTCTACGAAATCACCGCCGACGAGGTGCGCATCGGGTCGGGGTGGATTGCGCGGTCGCGCCGTACCGCGCGCCTTGACCGGGTACAGGCGGTGGACATCAATCAGCCGCTGCTCGCCCGGCTGGTCGGGCTCGGCGAGCTGAAGGTGGAAACCGCCGGCGGCTCGGACTCGGACCTCACCATCAAGTTCCTCACCATGGACGATTGCCGCCGCCTGCGCGCCGACATCCTCGAGGCCACCCGCAGGAAGCAGGGCACGGGAGCGAGCTTTCCGACGGACCGATCCGCGGCGCCCGGAGTCACGGGCGCGGCACCCGGGCCCGCCGGGGAACCCGCACCGGGTCATCCCGGTGGACCCGCGCAGGAGTCCTGGGCGGTGCCGCCGCCCGGGCATCCCGGAGCTGCCCCGGCGAGCCATCCCGCCCCGCACCGGACCGGAGACCCGGAGGCAATGCAGCCGAGGCAACCAGTCGCGCCCCTGTCGGCCGATGCGACGTTGCTGCACGGCCCCGTTCCGCCGTTGCGCCTGTTCGGTTCGGCGGCGCTCGGCCCCGGCCTGCTGGTCATCGTCGGCGTGCCCGCGGTGTTCCTCATCAGCTTCGTCGTGGCCGCGGCGCTGGGCGTCCCCGGCCTCGATGATCCGTGGGAGATTCTGCTGGCCACGGCGGGATCGGTCATCGGTTCGACGGCAATCGGCGCCGTCGTGTTCTTCGCGGGCCTCATCGGCGCGATCTGGACGAAGTGGAACACGTTCCACGGGTTCACCCTGCATGCCGACGACTCCGCCGGGCGGCTCTCCCTCAAGGCCGGGCTGACGTCGACGCGCCGCCAGACCATTCCGGTCCGCCGCATCCACGCCCTCGAGATCGCGGAACCCGCCTGGTGGCGGCCCCTCCATTGGGCGCAGTTGCGCACCAACGTCGCGGGATACGCCGGTGAGGGCCAGGAAACGTCGACGGTGCTGCTGCCGGTCGCGCCAGTGGAGGAAGCGGACACGGTGCTCGACGGCATCGTCGGCCGCATCACGGACATGGACCGCTCGCCGTCCGAGGCGAAATGGGCCTCGCCGGCCCGCGCCGTGTGGGTTTCGCCCGTTGACTGGCGGCGGCAGACGGTGCGCATCACGCCGCGCGCATTGGTCGTTACCGCCGGTCGTTTCCGCCGTCGCCGCGCCGTCGTGCCCTGGCCGCGCATCCAGGGCTACACCTTGAAGCAGGGGCCGGTGTCGAGGGCGCTGGGCTTGGCCAGCGTGCGCATCGACCTCGTTTCCGGCCCGGTCTCCGTCATCGCGGCGGACCTCGCACCCGACGACGCCGCCCGTGTCATGCGCGTCATCGAGGCACGAAAGAGCGCCTGACACCCATCTTCCCGCGCCCCAACAATCGGAAGGAACCACGCATGAACGAGCCAGATGCCGAATCGACGGGGAACGGGATCACGGGGCCCGGACGGACGGGGCCCGCAAGCGCGGGGTCCGGACGCACGGGGTCCGCAAGCACGAGGCCCGCGAGCACTGGGTCCGCGAGCCCTGGGTCCGGAGCGCCGGAGCGGGAGCTGCCCACCAACGATGCAGTGTGCGCCGAGCTCTCCCGGACCTTGCCGGGGCGCCGGTTTTTCGCGGAGAAGGCCTCGGGCATCGCGGGCGTCGACGTGGTTCACCGGCAGCTACTCGACGAGACGGTCGAGCTGTTCATCGTTCGCGTGCGACTGGATGATCGGGATGAACCCGACACCCCACCCGAACCCGGCGACCACCCGGAGTCCGCCGGCCCCCTCTATTTCGTTCCCATCGCCTGGTCCCCGGCGCACCACTCCTCCGGGACGCCGCCGCTCGTTGACACGGGTGACCTGCAGGGCCACGACGCCTTGGCGGATGGCGGGACGTCGGCGACGGTTGCCGCGGCGCTGACGTCGGAAAGCATTGGCGACGTGTCATTTCACCTGCTCGACAGCGCCGACGTTCCGACGTCGACCGGCGGCCGGCCGATGGGCGTCGAGCAGTCGAACACGTCCGTCATCTTCGGCGACGGCCTGATGTGCAAGTTCTTCCGGCGGTTGCACGCGGGCCCGAACCCGGACGTGGAGCTGTCGGCGGCGCTTACCGACGCGAATTGCGCCGCCATCCCGCCCCTCACCGGCTGGGCCGAGATTCAGTTGAGCGGCGAGGATTTCACGGTCGCGATGTGGCAGTCATTCATCCCCGGCACTTCCGACGGCTGGGCCCTGGCGCTCGACGCCGCCCGCGCCGCGGTCACCCCGGGCGGCGCGGGCCCCGCGCACGCCGACGGCGACTTCACCGAAGCAGCGGCAACCCTCGGCGCCGCGGTCGCAGAGGTGCACCGCGCCCTCGCCCCGGTGGAACCGGCCGGTCGGCGCGTCCCCGCCGACCAGTTGGTGGCGCCGATGCGCGAGCGGCTCGCCCACGTCGCGGGTGTCGTCCCCCGCGTCGCCGAGCTTTCCGACGCCATCTCGCGCGTCTACGACACCGCCGCGGCGTCCGGCGACGGGGATTTTCCGGTTCAGCGCATTCACGGGGATCTGCATCTCGGGCAGGTGCTGCGCGCGCCCGACGGGTGGAAGCTCATCGACTTCGAGGGGGAACCGTCGCGGCCGTGGGCGCAGCGGCGCGAACCCGACCATCCGCTGCGGGACATCGCCGGAATGATCCGGTCCTTCGATTACGCGGCGCACTTCCCGTTGATGGCCGACGGCGGCGACGGCCCCGGCGGCGGCGATGGCTCCGACGGCGACGGCGGTGACGGTGACGGAGGCCCCGACGGCGGCGGCGCTGACGGCGGCAGCGGCAGGGCGGAGTCCGAGGGCTCAACGGAGTCCGTCGAAGCAGCGGGTTCCGCCGAGCCAAAAGAACCGTCGCGGACGGCGGCAACGGCGGCCGGATGGTCGGCGGAGCATGCGGGGGCTTTCCTGCGCGGATACCGCGGGGAAATCGGATCCAACGAGGGAGACTCCCCCGTGGAAAGCGCCTTGCTCGACGCATACGTCCTGGACAAGGCCGTGTACGAATGCCTCTACGAAGCCCAGCACCGCCCGGAATGGCTGCCGATTCCGTTGGCGGCGGTGGAACGGATTCTCGGCGTCGGAAACTAGCCGCGCGCCCAGGCTCGCCGCCGGCCCGACATGCCCGGCGCCGGGCCCTTGACACCCAATAGACAGCTTGGTCTATAGTGGCGGCAGGTCCAGAGGTGCGGCGGACCGGCCCGGATGGAACCGGGCACCGAGAGTCCCGGGACTCATCGCCGCCCGGCAACCGCGGTGCGAGCCCACGGTGCCCTCCCGGGAAGACCGGCCCCCGCCGTTGAATCCCCGGCGGGAGGAAGCACTCGACCGGGAGGTAACCCAATGACCACCGCAACCATCACCACGCTCACCGCCGCGACGCCGGCGGCCGCGGCATCCAACGACCCGCAGCCGACCGCCACGACGCCGACGGCCGCGACCCCCAACAACCCGCAGCTGGCCGGCACAACTCCGAAGACCGGGAACCCCGCCAACGCGGGCGACATCTTCGCCGAAGCCTGGCGAGACAACGCCGCCACGACGACCGGAACCCCGCACACGCACGAGCGGCCGGCGTACCCCGAACCGCCCACGGCCGACGCGGGCCCGCCGCATGATGCCGTGGCGGCGGACGTCGTCAAGCTCCTCGACGCCGGGAACGGGCGGGAAACCCTCGTCGCCCACGACGGCGACGGCCGGGAACTGCACTTCTCCCGCGACGGGCTGTTCCGGTGGGCGACCCGCACGGCGGAGACGATCGTGGTCGAACCCGGTATCGGCGCCGACCCGACGCCGCGGCGCCTGTGGGTGCGCAACATCGCGACCGGCACCTGGTGGACGGACACCGCCTGCGCCCGGCGCGTCGCATAAGACGGTAACCCGGCAATCCGACTGGTCAGCGACCGCTGTACTATTCAGTGCATGCTGACCATTCCGGATTCCCTGGACGTCATGAACCGGCTCGGCCGCGCCATGGCCGACTCCACGCGCTCCAGGATCCTCCTCACCCTGCTGGAGGGCCCCGCGTACCCGGGCGACCTGGCCCGCGACCTGAGACTCACGCGCACGAACGTCTCGAACCACCTCGCGTGCCTGCGGGATTGCGGCATCGTCACCGCCGCTCCCGAAGGTCGCCGCACCCGGTACGACATCGCCGACCCCCATCTCGCCCGCGCGCTGAAGGAACTGCTCGCGGTGACGCTCATGGTCAACGCCGACGCCCCGTGCATCGACCCCGACTGCACCATCGACGGCTGCGGGACCGAGGGAAAGGTGGCCGAACGATGACGTCGGCATGCGGGTGCTCGGCGGAGGCCCCCACCGCGGAGGAGCTCGACGCGCAGCCGGAACCGTGGTGGCGCGACCGCGAATTGTTGTTCCCCATTGCCTCGGGCGTGGCTCTCGCCCTGGCGTTCATCATCGACGTCGGCTGGGCCGGTGCGCCGGCCGTCGACGCCGGCATCCCGGTCATCGGCGCGGTCGGCCCGGCCCTCGCCCTGTACTGGCTGGCCCTGCTCCTGGGCGCGTCGCAGTTCGTGCCCGGCGCGGTCAAGGGGCTGGTCACGCAGCGACGGCTCGGCATCGGCCTGCTGATGACCATCAGCGCCATCGGCGCGGTGATCCTCGGGTTCGTCGAGGAAGCGGCCACGTTGGCGTTCCTCTACTCCATCGCCGAGGCCCTCGAGGACAAGGCGATGCAGCGGGCCCGGCGCGGCCTGCGGTCACTGCTGAAGCTGCTCCCGGAGCACGCGACGCTCGTGGAAAACTCCTGTTGCGGCGGGAAATCGCACCGTGACATCCCGGTCGACGACATCGTCCCCGGCGACGTCCTGCTCATCCGCGCCGGCGAGCGAATTCCCACCGACGCGACGCTGCTGGGGGCCACCGCCACCATCGACGCGTCCGCCGTCACCGGTGAATCCATCCCGGTCGCGGTGGACGAGGGCGGTGCTCTCCTCGCGGGCACCATCAACGCCGGCGACGCCATCGAGGCCCGCGCGACGGCACCAGGTTCGGGCAATTCGCTGACCGAGGTCGTCGCCCTCGTCGAGCGCGCGCAGCACGACAAGGGCGGCCGCGCCCGCGTCGCCGATCGCATCGCCCGGCCGCTCGTCCCCGGGGTGCTCATCCTCGCGGTGGCGGTCGCCGCCATCGGTTCCATTTTCGGGGACCCGGGCACGTGGATTGAGCGGGCGCTGGTGGTGCTCGTCGCCGCGTCGCCCTGCGCCTTGGCCATTTCCGTTCCGGTGACGGTCATTTCCGCCATCGGCGCGGCCAGTCGCCTCGGCGTGGTGGTGAAGTCCGGCGCGGCGTTCGAGCGTTTCGGCGAGATCCGCCACGTCGCCTTCGACAAGACCGGCACCCTCACCCGGAACGAACCCACCGTCAGCGCGGTGCTCACGGTCGCCGACGCCGCCACAGCCTCCGCCCGCACCGCCGGCGCGGATGCGGTCGCCTCCCCCACCGCCGCGCACTCCCCCTCCCGCGAAGAGGTTCTGCTGACGGCCGCCGCCCTGGAGCGCCACAGCACCCATCCGCTCGCGGCCGCCATCACCGCCGCCGCGAGCACCGCGTCCATCACCGCGTCCACCGCCGCCGCGAGCACCACGGCCACCCGCATCCCCGACGCACGGGACGTGTCGGAGACCGCCGGCCTCGGGTTGACGGGCATCGTCGACGGGACGCCGACGGCCGTCGGCAGCCCCCGCGGACTTGATGCGGGCCCGCTGGCGGAACAGGTCCGCGAACTGGAGGACGCCGGTAGCACCGTGGTGGTCGTGCACGTCGACGGGGCGCCGGCGGGCGTCATCGCCGTGCGCGACGAGCTCCGCCCGGAGGCCGCCGACGCCGTCGCCGCGCTTTCCGACGCCGGCCTCGGCGTAACGATGCTCACCGGCGACAACGCCCGTG
>DUOR01000274.1 GCA_012838715.1 Actinomycetales bacterium | reverse complement strand
ACGCCGGCGTCAAGGTCGAGACCGCCACCGTCGACCGCCGCGACATGACCTTCCTGTACCGCGACGGCGAGGACTACGTCCTCATGGACGAGAAGACCTACGACCAGATCAACCTGGCCCCGCACCTCATGGGCGAGCCCGCCCGCTTCCTGCTGGAGAACACCTCCGTGCAGGTCTCCTTCCACGAGGGCGAGCCGCTGTTCGCCGAGATGCCCGTCTCCGTCGACCTCACCGTCGCGCAGACCGACCCGGGCCTGCAGGGCGACCGCTCCACCGGCGGCACCAAGCCGGCGACCCTGGAGACCGGCGCCGAGGTCCAGGTCCCGCTGTTCATCGAGACCGGCGACGTCCTGAAGATCGACACCCGCGACGGCTCCTACCTGTCGCGCGTGAACAACTGATCCTCCATGACGCAGAAGGAAACCAACTACAAGCGCCGCGGCGCCCGCTACCGGGCCCGCCGCCGCGCCGTTGACCTGCTGTTCGAGGCGGAGCAGCGCGGGGTGGACCCGGAGGGACTGATCGAGGAGCGCCTCGAGCTCGCCCGCGACATGGACTCCGGCGTCGCGCCGGTCGCCGAGTACACCGAGGAGATCGTCCGCGGCGTCGCCGCCGAAATCGACGGCATCGACTCGACCATCTCGTCCTACCTGTCGCCGGAGTGGCCCCTGCGCCGGCTGCCGGCCGTCGACCGCGCGATCCTGCGCGTCGGCACGTGGGAGCTGTTCCACAACCCGGATGTCCCGCCGCGCGTGGCCGTCGTCGAGGGCGTGGAGCTGGCCAGCGAGTACTCCACCGACGTCGCCCCGCCGTACATCAACGCGGTGCTGGACGCGGAGGCCGACATCGCCGGCCAGGCCCGCATG
This sequence comes from Actinomycetales bacterium, assembly GCA_012838715.1. Classification (GTDB taxonomy): domain Bacteria; phylum Actinomycetota; class Actinomycetes; order Mycobacteriales; family Mycobacteriaceae; genus Corynebacterium. Next base: position 9,202 of record DUOR01000274.1, on the reverse strand, counting down.
GCCGCCGCCGCGGTCCGGGTGACCGACCCGATCGTCCCCGGCACGCCGACGATGCCGGAGCCCGGCGTCGAGGTCGTCGAGGCCCCGAAGGACGCCGGGGACACCGGGGACGAGCCCTCGGAGGGTTAACGCCACTAGCATTGCCCCATGGGCAAAAAACGGAAGCACCGCCACTTCACCCTTGACGACGCGCACGCGCTGAAGGTCGGGGAGGGGTGGCGGCTTTCGCATGTCGACGCCGACTCCACCCCCGGCCTGCCGAACAACGGCAAGGGCAAGGACATCGCCGCCAAGCAGTTCGACGACCACGACGAAGAAATCGCCGATCTGCAGGAGCGGATGTACGCCGCGTCGCGCAGCGGCGACGGGTCGGCGCCGACGATCATCATCGTGCTGCAGGGCATGGACACCTCCGGCAAGGGCGGCGTGGTGCGCCACGTGCTCAAGGGCATCGACCCGCAGGGCGTGGAGGTGTTCTCCTTCGGGCGGCCCACCGACGAGGAGAACGAGCACGACTTCCTTTACCGCTCGCGCATCCGCATGCCCAGGCCCGGCCGCATCGGCGTGTGGGACCGGTCCCACTACGAGGCCGTGCTGGTGGAGAAGGTCAAGGAGCTGACGCCGCTCGACGAGATCGAGGGGCGCTACGACGAGATCGTCGCGTACGAGAACGAGCTGGCGGCCAACGACGTGCACCTGATCAAGGTCATGCTGCACATCGACCCGGACGAGCAGTTCGAGCGGCTGATGGAACGCCTCGAGCGCGAGGACAAGCACTGGAAGTTCGACGTCGGCGACATCGCCGACCGCGCCCTCTGGGACGACTACCAGGACGCCTACGACGAGGCGCTGCGGCGCACCTCGACCGAAACGAACCCCTGGTACTGCGTGCCCGCCAACCGCAAGTGGTACTCGCGCCTGGTGGTCAAGGGCCTGCTGCTCGACACCTTGCGCGGCCTCGGGCTCGAATGGCCCACCGCCGAATTCGACGTAGAGGACGCGAAGAGGAAGCTCGGGGAGACGAAGTAGGGGCTCCGGAGGGGCTGGTAGGATCGCAGTCGTAACCGTGGGCAATCACGGGACATCCTTTAACGGACCGCACGGAGAGGCGGGGAAGGAGGTCACGATGAGCGAGAACACGAATCCGGCGAACCCGGGCGAAGCGGCAGTCACCGAACTGCTCAACGCCGATGAGGTCGGCCGGACCGTCGCGCGCATCGCGCACCAGATCATCGAGAAGACCGCACTGGACGGAAGCAGCGCACCGAGGGTGGTGCTGCTGGGAATCCCGTCCGGCGGGGTGCCGCTGGCCGAGAAGCTGGCCCGGCGCATCGAGGAGTACACGGGGGTGCGCGTGGAAACGGGCTCCCTCGACATCACCCTGTTCCGCGACGACCTGGCCAAGCGCCCCCACCGCGCGCTGCGGCCGACGCGGATCCCGGAAGCCGGCATCGACGGCACCGTCACCGTCCTGGTCGACGACGTGCTGTTCTCGGGCCGCACCATCCGGGCGGCGCTCGACGCGCTCAACGACATCGGGCGCCCGGACGTCATCCAGCTCGCCGTCCTCGTCGACCGCGGCCACCGGCAGTTGCCGATCCGCGCCGACTACGTCGGCAAGAACCTGCCCACCGCCCGCCACGAGGACGTGCGGGTGCTGGCCGAGGAAATCGATGGCCGCGACGCGGTCATCCTGAGCCGGACCACGGCGTCGTGAAGCACCTGCTGAGCATTGCCGACCTCACCAAGGACGAAATCATCGCCCTCATGGACGAGGCGGATCGCTTCAGGGAGGCCCTGGCGGGCCGCGAGGTGAAGAAGCTGCCGACGCTGCGCGGCCGCACCATCTTCACCTGCTTCTACGAGAACTCCACCCGCACCCGCGCGTCCTTCGAGACCGCGGGCAAGTGGATGAGCGCGGACGTGATCAACATCTCGGCGTCCTCGTCGTCGGTGAAGAAGGGCGAGAGCCTCAAGGACACCGCCCTGACCCTCGACGCCATCGGCGCCGACGCCATCGTCGTGCGACACCCGGCGTCCGGCGCGGCGAAGCTCATCGCGGAGTGGACGGGCAAGCACGGCCAGCAGCCGGCCATCATCAACGCCGGCGACGGCAAGCACCAGCACCCCACCCAGGCGCTGCTGGACGCCGTCACCCTGCGGCAGCGGCTCGGCGACATCGAGGGGCGGAAGGTCGTCATCGTCGGCGACATCCTCCACTCGCGCGTCGCCCGCTCCAACGCGGACCTGCTGTCCGCGCTGGGCGCCGAGGTCGTCTTCGTCGCCCCGCCGACCCTCCTGCCGCACGGCGTGGAGAACTGGCCGGTGCGCGTCGCCCACCGCATGGAACCCGAGCTTCCCGACGCCGACGCGGTCATGATGCTCCGCGTCCAGGCCGAACGCATGAACGGCGGGTTCTTTCCCTCGCACCGCGAGTACGCGACCCGCTACGGTCTGTCCCGCGACCGCGAGAAGCTGCTCCGCGACGACTGCGTCGTGATGCACCCCGGCCCGATGCTGCGCGGCATGGAAATCAACGACCACGTCGCCGACCTGCCCCGCAGCGCCGTGCTGCAGCAGGTGGCCAACGGCGTCCACGTCCGCATGGCGGTCCTGTTCACCCTGCTGACCGCCGGCCGCGCCATCACCGAAGGAGCAGACCAGTGACCGATTCCACGTACCCGGCCGTCGGACCGCTGGCCCCGCCCGCACGCGGCGACCTGCTGCTGACCGGCGTCCGCCCCTACGGCGAGGGCGAGGACGTCTCCGTGCTCGTCCGGGACGGCGTCATCGCCGCCATCGGCGCCGACGCGGGGGAGGACGCCGCCGACGACGCGCGCGTCCTCGACTTCGACTCCCTCGTCCTGCTGCCCGGCCTGGTGGACATCCACGTCCACTTCCGCGAGCCCGGCCGCGAGGACACGGAAACCCTGGCGACCGGTTCCGCCGCCGCCGCCCTCGGCGGCTTCACCGCCGTGTTCACCATGGCCAACACCGCGCCCGTCACCGACGACCCGGCCATCGCCGAGTCCGTCTGGCTGAAGGCGCAGGCCGTGGGCCTGTGCGACGTGCACCCCGTCGGCTCCATCACCAAGGGGCTCAAGGGCTCCGGCCTCACCGAGTTCGGCATGATGGCCGATTCGCAGGCGAAGGTCCGCGTGTTCTCCGACGACGGCAAGTGCGTCGACGACCCGCTGATCATGCGCCGCGCCGTGGAATACGCCCGCGGCGAGGACGTGCTCCTCGCGCAGCACTGCGAGGACCCCCGCCTGACCATCGACGCCGTCGCCCACGAAGGCCCCACCGCCGCGCGCCTCGGCCTCGGCGGCTGGCCCCGCGTCGCCGAGGAATCCATCGTCGCCCGCGACGCCATCCTCGCCCGCGACTACGGCGGCCGCATGCACATCTGCCACGCCTCCACCGAGGGCACCGTCGAACTGGTCCGCTGGGCCAAGGAACGCGACATCCCCCTCACCGCGGAGGTCACCCCGCACCACCTGGTGCTCACCGACGCGCGCCTCGAGACCTTCGACGGCCGCAACCGCGTCAACCCGCCCCTGCGCGAGGACCGCGACACCGCGGCCCTGCGCCAGGCGCTCATCGACGGCGTCATCGACTGCGTCGCCACCGACCACGCCCCGCACGGCTCGGAAGAGAAGTGCGTCGAATTCGAGCACGCCAAGCCCGGCATGCTGGGCCTGGAAACCTCCATGGCCATCATCGCCGAGGAGTTCGTCCTCGACGGCCCGTGCGACTGGCGCTGGCTGGCCAAGGTCATGAGCGAGAAGCCGGCCGAAATCGTCCGGCTCCCCGGCCACGGCCGCCCCATCGCCGTCGGCGAACCCGCCAACCTCACGGTCGTCGACCCGGGGAAGAAGTGGACCGTCCACGGCGCCGACCTGGCGTCGAAGGCCGAGAACACCCCCTACGAGGACATGGAGATGTCCGTCTCCGTCGCCGCGACCGTGCTGCGCGGCCGCGTGACGGCACTGAACGGGAAGGCGGACGCCTGATGGGAAAGCACCGTAAAGAAGACACCGGCACCGACGCCGGACACGAGAAAGGCAACCACGTGAGCAACGAGCCCGCGGACCGCAACACCCCCGCGGTCCTGGTCCTCGCCGACGGCAAGGTCTTCAAGGGCCTCGGTTTCGGCGCAACCGGCCGGACCCTGGGCGAGGCGGTCTTCAACACCGCCCTGACCGGTTACCAGGAGACCCTGACCGACCCGTCGTACCACCGCCAGATCGTCGTGGCCACCGCGCCGCAGATCGGCAACACCGGCTGGAACGACGAGGACTCGGAGTCCCGCGGCGACCGCATCTGGGCCGCCGGCTACGTCATCCGCGACCTGGCCCGCTCCGTCTCCAACTGGCGCGCCGAGCGCACCCTCGTCGACGAGATGGTGTCGCAGGGCCTGGTGGGCATCCGCCGCATCGACACCCGCGCGCTGGTCCGCCACATCCGCGACAACGGCGCCATCGCCGCCGGCATCTTCTCCGGCGACGAGGCCGGCAAGCCGGTCGAGGAGCTCGTGGAGATCGTCCGCTCGCAGCCGTCGATGGCCGGCGCGGACCTCTCCGCCGAGGTCAGCACCGACGAGACCTACGTCGTCGAGCCGGAGGGCGAGGTCAAGCGCACCGTCGTCGCCTACGACCTGGGCATCAAGGCCAACACCCCGCGCGAGCTGGCCAAGCGCGGCGCCCGCGTCATCGTCGTGCCCGCCAACACGCCGTACCCGGAGATCAAGAAGGAGCACGCCCCGGACGGCGTCTTCATCTCCAACGGCCCGGGCGACCCCGCCGCCGCCGACGCGATGGTCCAGGTGGCCAAGAACGCGCTGGACGACGGCATGCCGCTGTTCGGCATCTGCTTCGGCAACCAGATCCTGGGCCGCGCCCTGGGACTGGGCACCTACAAGATGCGCTTCGGCCACCGCGGCATCAACGTCCCGGTGAAGGATCACTCCACCGGCACCATCTACATCACCGCCCAGAACCACGGGTTCGCCCTGGAGGGCGAGGCGGGGCAGTCCTTCGACACCCCGTGGGGCCCGGCGAAGGTCACCCACACCTGCCTCAACGACGGGACCGTCGAGGGCGTGGCGCTCGACTCCGGCAAGGCGTTCTCGGTGCAGTACCACCCCGAGTCGGCCGCCGGCCCGCACGACGCCCACAACCTCTTCGACGAATTCATGGCGCTGATGGACCGCGCCGGCTCCACCGACAACCAGGAAGGCCAGAACTAACATGCCTCGCCGCACAGACATCAACCACGTCCTGGTCATCGGTTCCGGCCCGATCGTCATCGGCCAGGCCTGCGAGTTCGACTACTCGGGCACCCAGGCCTGCCGCGTCCTCCGCGAGGAGGGCCTGCGCGTCACGCTGATCAACTCGAATCCGGCGACGATCATGACGGACCCGGAGTTCGCCGACGCCACGTACATCGAGCCGATCCAGCCGTCGTACATCGAGAAGATCCTGGCGAAGGAGAAGGAGGAGGGCCACCCGATTGACGCGGTGCTGGCCACCCTCGGCGGCCAGACCGCCCTGAACGCCGCCATCGAGCTGGACCGCGCGGGCATCCTGGACAAGTACGGCGTCGACCTCATCGGCGCCGACATCCCGGCCATCCAGCGCGGCGAGGACCGCCAGATGTTCAAGGACATCGTCGCCAAGATCGGCGGCGAGTCGGCGCGTTCGGCGGTGTGCCACAACATGGACGAGGTCCGCGAGACCGTCGCCGAGCTCGGCCTGCCGGTCGTCGTCCGCCCGTCCTTCACCATGGGCGGCCTGGGCTCCGGCCTGGCGTTCACCGACGAGGACCTGGAGCGCATCGCGGGCGGCGGCCTGGCCGCCTCGCCCGAGGCGAACGTCCTCATCGAGGAGTCCATCCTCGGCTGGAAGGAGTTCGAGCTGGAGCTGATGCGCGACGCCGACGACAACGTCGTGGTCATCTGCTCCATCGAGAACGTCGACGCGCTGGGCGTGCACACCGGTGACTCGGTGACCGTCGCGCCGTCGATGACGCTGACGGACCGCGAGTTCCAGATCATGCGCAACCAGGGCATCGCCATCCTGCGCGAGGTCGGCGTCGCCGCGGGCGGCTGCAACGTCCAGTTCGCCATCAACCCGGACGACGGCCGCATCATCACCATCGAGATGAACCCGCGCGTGTCGCGGTCCTCGGCGCTGGCGTCGAAGGCCACCGGCTTCCCGATCGCGAAGATCGCCGCGAAGCTGGCCATCGGCTACACCCTCGACGAGATCACCAACGACATCACGGGTGCGACGCCGGCGGCGTTCGAGCCGGTGCAGGACTACGTCATCGTCAAGGCGCCGCGCTTCGCGTTCGAGAAGTTCCCGGGCGCCGACGACACGCTGACCACGACGATGAAGTCGGTCGGCGAGGCCATGTCCATCGGCCGCAACTACGTGTCGGCGCTGGGCAAGGTCATGCGTTCGCTGGAGTCGAAGCCGGCCGGTTTCTGGACCGTACCGGACGAGTACTTCGCCGGCGACCGCGCCACCGACGTGGACGCGGTGCTGGAGGATCTGAAGCGCCCGACCGACGGCCGCATCTACGACGTGGAGCTGGCCCAGCGCCTGGGCGCCACCGTCGAGCAGATTCACGAGGCCTCCGGCCTGGACCCGTGGTTCATCGCCGAGATGGAGAACCTGCAGGACATCCGCGCCGCGCTGCTGGAGGCCCCCGTCGTCGACGAGGACCTGCTGCGCGAGGCTAAGTACTGGGGGCTTTCCGACGCCCAGATCGCGGCGCTCCGCCCCGAGCTGGCCGGCGAGGAGGGCGTGCGGCAGCTGCGCTGGCGCCTGAACGTCCACCCGGTGTTCAAGACGGTGGACACCTGCGCCGCCGAGTTCGAGGCGAAGACCCCGTACCACTACTCGGCGTACGAGATGGACCCGGCCGCGGAGTCCGAGGTGGCGCCGCAGACCGAGCGCGAGAAGGTCATCATCCTGGGTTCGGGCCCGAACCGCATCGGCCAGGGCATCGAGTTCGACTACTCCTGCGTGCACGCCGCGCTGGAGCTGTCGCGCGTCGGCTACGAGACCGTCATGGTCAACTGCAACCCGGAGACGGTGTCCACCGACTACGACACCGCCGACCGCCTGTACTTCGAGCCGCTGACGTTCGAGGACGTCATGGAGGTCTACCACGCGGAGGCGCAGTCCGGCACCGTCGCCGGCGTCATCGTGCAGCTGGGCGGCCAGACCCCGCTGGGCCTGGCGGATCGCCTGGAGAAGGCGGGCGTGCCCATCGTCGGCACGACGCCGGGCGCCATCGACCTGGCCGAGGACCGCGGAGAGTTCGGCAAGGTGCTGGAGGCCGCGAAGCTGCCGGCGCCGAAGTTCGGCACGGCCACCTCGTTCGAGGAGGCGCGCCGCGTCGCCGATTCCATCGGCTACCCGGTGCTGGTCCGCCCGTCCTACGTGCTGGGCGGCCGCGGCATGGAGATCGTCTACGACGAGGCCACGCTCGAGGACTACATCAACCGCGCCACCGAGCTGTCCAGCGAGCACCCGGTGCTCGTCGACCGCTTCCTGGACAACGCCATCGAGATCGACGTCGACGCCCTGTGCGACGGCGACGAGGTCTACCTGGGCGGCGTCATGGAGCACATCGAGGAGGCGGGCATCCACTCCGGCGACTCGGCGTGCGCCCTGCCGCCGATGACCCTGGGCGACGGCATCATCGACCTGGTCCGCCGCTCGACCGCCGCGCTGGCGCACGGCATCGGCGTGAAGGGCCTGATGAACGTGCAGTACGCGCTGCGCGACGACACCCTGTACGTCATCGAGGCGAACCCCCGCGCGTCCCGCACGGTGCCGTTCGTGTCGAAGGCGACGTCGGTGCCGCTGGCGAAGGCCGCGTCCCGCGTGATGATGGGCGCCACCATCGCCGAGCTGCGCGCCGAGGGCATGTTGCCCGACGAGCTCGACGGCGGTTCGCTGCCGGAGTCCTCGCCGATTGCGGTGAAGGAGGCCGTGCTGCCGTTCAACCGCTTCCGCAGCCCGGACGGCCGTGAGCTGGACTCGCTGCTGAGCCCGGAGATGAAGTCCACCGGCGAGGTCATGGGCCTGGCCGACAACTTCGGCGCGGCGTTCGCGAAGTCGCAGGCCGGCGCGTACGCGGAGCTGCCGACCGAGGGCACCGTGTTCGTGTCCCTGGCCGACCGCGACAAGCGCACCCTGGTGTTCCCGATTCAGCGTCTGGCGGAGAAGGGCTTCCGCATCCTGGCGACGCACGGCACCGCGGGCATGCTGCGCCGCAACGGCATCGACTGCGAGGAGGTCAACAAGCTCACGGCCGCCGGTCCGGAGGTCGAGGGCAAGAAGACCATCGTCGACGTCATCCGCGGCGGCGAGGTCGACCTCATCATCAACACCCCCGTCGGCTCGGCGGACGTCCGTTCGGACGGCTACGAGATCCGCGCCGCGGCGGTCGCGATGAACATCCCGTGCGTGACCACCGTCCAGGGCGCGGTCGCGGCGGTGCAGGGCATCTCGGCGGTCAACAACGACCAGGTCGTCGTGCGGGCCCTGCAGGACCTGCACCAGCTCGGCGGGGAGTAGGTCGTGGCCGCCGATTTCGCGTCCCGCCTGGTGGCGGTGACCGCCGAGCGCGGGCGGCTGTGCGCGGGCATCGACCCGCACCCGCAGCTGCTCCGCGACTGGGGCCTGGGCGCCGACGCCGACGGCCTGGAGCGCTTCACGGGCATTTGCGTGGAGGCGTTCGCGGGCACGGTGGCTTTGGTCAAGCCCCAGGTCGCCTTCTACGAGGCGTACGGTTCCCGCGGGTTCGCGGTGCTGGAGCGGGCGCTGGCGGAGCTTTCCGACGGTGGCGCGCTGACGCTCGCGGACGCCAAGCGCGGCGACATCGGATCGACGATGGCCGCGTACGCGCAGGCGTGGCTCGCCGACGGCAGCCCGTTGGCCTGCGACGCCGTGACGGTGTCGCCGTACCTGGGCTTCGGTTCGCTGGAGCCGGCGCTGTCGCTGGCCGAGGAAACCGGCCGGGGCGTGTTCGTGCTGGCCGCGACGTCGAACCCGGAAGGGCGGTCCGTCCAGGCCGCGCGGCTGCCGGGCGATGACGGGCCCGTGGAACTGGCCCAGGACATCGTCGACCGCGCCGCCGCCCGCAACGCCGGCCACGTCGCGGCGGGGGCTCCGGCGGGCCCGGT
>DUOR01000273.1 GCA_012838715.1 Actinomycetales bacterium | reverse complement strand
GCGCGAGGTGGGGCGCGTCCGGGGGCTGCGGGTGCGGCTGGTGGCTGACATGGGAACCACCCTAGTCGTTTTTCGCCCCTATTTTCACATCAGTCACATGTGTGTCGTTCCGTCACATGGTCAGCTTGACGACGTCCCCCTCGTCACCCTCGATGGTGACCCTGGCCTCCTCGCGGCCGAACAGCCAGAGCACCAGCTCACCCGGGTCCCCGGTCACGGTCACCACTCCCCCGCCCCGATCGGCGCGATCGACCGGCGTCGTGGCGGCGCCGTCGTCGCGGACCAGGACCACCGTCGCCGTCGAATCGCGGAGCATGCGCCGCGACATCGCCGTCGCCACCCGCCACAGATCGCGGCGGCCCGCCGGCGACAGCTCGCGCGGCTCCCAGCCTTCGCGGGCGCGCCGCACGTCCTCGTGGTGCACGAAGTTCTCCGCCGTGTTCACCAGCTGGTCGGCCCAGCGCATCGGGTTCCACTTCGGGGCGCCCTCCGCCCACGTGGCCACCAGCTCGTCGAACGGCTTCGACTCGTACTCGTTGGTCACCTTGTCGAGCCGCTCCCGCAGCGCCGGCACGAACATGCCGCCCGCCGCATCCGGCCGGTTCTCCCGCACCACCAGGTGCACGGCCAGATCCCGCGTGGTCCAGCCGTCGCACAACGTGGGGGCGTCGGGGCCGACCTCACGGAAGAGCTCCGCCAACTGCCGTCGTTCATCCTGCGCGAAAGTCATGGCCCAAGTCTACGGACGACGCGACGGCCCCGCCCCGGGCGAATGCCGGGGCGGGGCCGTCGGAAAGCGAATGCCTCGCCTGCCCCAAGGGGGCGGCGGACTAGAGGCTCTCGCGGGTGGACTGCACCTCGTCGTCGGTGGGGACGCCCGCGGACTCGGACGACATCGGGACGATGGTCGGCAGAATCATCGGGTTGCGGCGCCACTTCGAGCTGATGAGCTTCTCCGCGCGGCGGCGCACCTCCTGCGCCATGCGGTACGGGTTGTTTTCGCCCGAACCGGCCAGGTCGAACATGGTCTCGTCGACCAGCTTCTCCACGGCGGCGATGACCTCCTTGTCGTCGTCGGAGAAGCCGCGGGCCTGGGCGCGGGGCTTCTCCAGCGGACGACCGGTGCGGTTGTCGATGACGGCGGTGACGGTGATGACGCCGCCCTCCCGCATCTCGGCGCGGTCGGCGAGGACGTCGGCGTCCACGTCGCCCATGGACACGCCGTCGACGTACATCTGGCCGACCGGAATCTGGCCGACCACGCGGGCCCGGCCGTCGACGAGGTCGACGACGACGCCGTTCTGCGCCAGCACCACGTTCTCCGCCGGCACGCCGGTGGAGATGGCCAGATCCTTGTTGGCGCGCAGGTGGCGCCACTCGCCGTGCACCGGCATCGCGTTGGACGGGCGCACCGCGTTGTACAGGAACAGCAGCTCACCGGAGTAGCCGTGGCCGGAGGTGTGCACCATCGCGTCGCGGCCGGTGACGACCTTCGCGCCAATCTGGGCGAGCATGTTGAGGACGCCGAACACGGCCTCCTCGTTGCCCGGCACCAGCGACGAGGACATGATGATCAGGTCGCCGTCGCGGACGGTGATCTGGCGGTGCTCGCGGCGGGCCATGCGGCTCAACGCCGCCATCGGCTCACCCTGCGTACCGGTGGTGACCAGCACGACCTTGTGCGGCGCCATGCGGGCCGCCTCGTTCATCTCGACGATGGTGCCGCGCGGGGCGGTCAGCAGGCCGAGCTCCTCGGCGATGCGCATGTTGCGGATCATGGAGCGGCCGTTGAACGCGACCTTGCGGTTCGCGGCGACGGCGGCGTCGATGACGGCCTGCACGCGGTACACGTTGGAGGCGAAGGACGCGAAGATGACGCGCTGCTTGGCTTCCATGACCAGGCGGCGCAGCGTCGGGATGATCTGCGCCTCCGACTCGGACACGCCCGGGGTGGTCGCGTTGGTCGAGTCGCAGAGGAACAGGTCGACGCCCTCGTCGCCCAGGCGGCTCAGGGCCGGCAGGTCGGTGGGGCGGTTGTCCGGCGGGGTCTGGTCCAGCTTGATGTCGCCCGTGTGGACGACGAGGCCGGCGCCGGTCTTGATGGCCACGCCCAGGCACTCCGGGATGGAGTGGTTCACCGCGAAGAAACGCAGGTCGAACGGGCCGCGCTGCTGCCGATCCTGCTCGTTGACCTCGATGGTCTTCGGGCGGATGCGGTGCTCCTGCAGCTTCGCCTGGATGAGCGCGAGGGTGAACCGGGACGCGATGATCGGGATGTCGCCGCGCTGCTTCAGCAGCCACGGGATGGCGCCGATGTGGTCCTCATGGCCGTGCGTGACGACGAGCGCCTCGACGCGATCCCACTTGCCCTCCATGTAGGAGAAGTCCGGCAGGATCAGGTCGACGCCGGGCTCGTCGGAGCTCGGGAAGAGGACGCCGCAGTCCACGATGAGCAGACGGTCCTTGTACTCGAAGACCGTCATGTTGCGGCCGATCTCCGAGATGCCGCCGAGGGCGACGATGCGGAGGCCGTCCTTCGGGGCCTTCGGCGGCTCCGGCAGGCGCTGCGTCAGGTCGGCGCCCTGCATGGACTGCACGACGTTGCGGCGGTTGCGTCCGCCGCGGCCACCCTGGCCACCCTGGTTGCCGCCGCGCTGGCCGCCACCCTGGGTGCCCTGGCCGCCACGGCCACCGCGGCCGCCGTTCTGGCCCTGGTTCTGGCCGCCGCGGCCGCGACCACGGCCGCCACGGGAACCGGAGCGGCCCCGGCCACCCTGGCCACCGTCGCGGGCCTCACGGGCGTCGCGTTCGTTCTGGCCCTGGTTGCGGGACTGGCGGCCGTTGCCGCCCTTCCCGTTGTCCTGGCCCTTGCTCTGGCCGTTCTCCTGGCCCTTGTCCTGCGCCTTTTCCTGGCCGCCGGACGTCTTCTGTTCCGCGGCGGAGTCGCGCCGGGAGGCGGACTCTTCGGCGCGGGCGATTTCCGCCTCCTGCGGGGGTCCGGCTTTCCGGACGACCTTGCGGGGGCGGTTGCGGTTCTCGGTCACTTAGAGGACACCAGCCTTTTCGAGGTCGGCTGCGAGCAGTTCAATCTGCTCGTCGGTCGGGGAAATCTGGGGCAAACGGGGGTCTCCTGTCTCAATGCCCTGCAGCTTCAGCGCTGCCTTGGCGAAGCTCACCCCGCCCAGGCGGGCCTGGGCGGCGAAAAGCGGGGTCATGGAGGCGTGGATTTCGCGGGCCTTGGTCAGGTCGCCCTCGTCGAAGGCCTTGCGCAGATCGGCAAGCTTGCGGGGGGCGACGTGGCCGACGACGGAGATGAAGCCGGTGGCGCCGATGGACAGCCACGGCAGGTTCACGACGTCGTCGCCCGAGTACCACGCCAAATCGGTGTTGGCGATAATCCCGGCGGCGGCACCCATGTCGCCCTTGGCGTCCTTGACCGCGGTGATGCGGGGGTGCTCTGCGAGCCGGTAGAGGGTGTCCGTTTCAATCGGGATGACCGAGCGCGGCGGGATGTCGTACAGGCACACTTCGAGGTCCGTCGAATCGGCGACGGTGGTGAAGTGGCGGTAGATCCCTTCCTGGCTCGGCTTCGAGTAATACGGGGTAACCACCAGGAGCGAGTCGGCGCCCGCCTCGGCCTTGGCCTTGGCCAGCGCAATCGATTCCCCGGTTGCGTTCGTGCCGCCGCCCGCGACGAGCTTGACGGAGTCGCCGAGTTCGGCGCGCACGGAGCGCAGGAGCTCGACCTCCTCGTGCACGGTCGTGGTGGGCGACTCGCCGGTGGTGCCGGCGAGGATGAGCGAATCGCAGCCGTTGTCCGTCAGATGCCCGGCCAAACGCACGCCTGCATCGATGTCGAGGGCGCCTTCCGCGTCAAACGGGGTCACCATGGCGACGGCGACGGTGCCGAAGGCATCGACGCCTCGGTTCGAAGCGAATCCAGTGGTCATTGTTGAGAGGCTACCTGTTCTATGTCGCGGGGCCGGGAAGCGGCCCCGGCTTATCCTTCAAATGCGTACGGGCTCGACGCGACGACGGAGCCGTCGCGGAGGCGGCTGACCTCGAAGTCGCCGAACGCGGTCGGTGCCGCGGCCTGCAGTTCGCGCAGGCACGCCACCGCGAGCGCCCGGATTTCCGAATCCGCATGTTCCGTGGCGCGCATTCCGATGAAATGCCGCCACGACCGGTAATTGCCTGTCACCACGATACGGGTTTCCGTGGCGTTGGGCAGGACGGATCGTGCAGCTTGCCGCGCCTGTTTCTTGCGGAGCAGGGCGTTGGGCTCGTCGGCCCACCGTTCCTCGAGCACGTCGAGCAGTTCGTGGTACACGTGCCGCGACTGGTCGACGGCCCCTTCGAACAGCGCCAGCAGTTCGGGGTCCTCGGCGATGGCCGCCGGCGGGACGACCCGGTTGGCGGTGTCGGGGACGAATCGCTGGGACAGCTGCGCGAAGGAGAAGTGCCGGTGCCGCGTCAGTTCGTGGGCACAGGACCGGGACAGGCCGCGGACGTAGATGGATGCGGAGGCGTGCTCGAACAGCGAGGTGTGGCCGACTTCCAGCACGTGCCGGAGGTAGCCCTCGTTGGTCGCGGTGCGCGGGTTGGGTTTGTCCCACGTTTCGTAGCAGGCGCGGCCGGCGAATTCGATGAGGGCTTCGCCGCCGTCGGCGTCGGTGCCCCAGTCGATGTCCTCGGGAGGGGTGAACGACGTCGTCGCGATGAGCTGAGCGCTGAGGCCCACGATCTCGGACATGCCGCGGCCCCCTTAGAGGCCGAGGTAGGACTCGAGGCCGATGGTCAGCCCCTCGTGGCCGTCGATCTTGCGCACGCCGACGAGGACGCCCGGCACGAAGCTGGTGCGGGAGTAGGAGTCCTGCTTGATGGTCAGGGACTGGCCCTCGGTGCCGAAGATGACGGTTTCGTGGGCGACGGCGCCGGTCATGCGGACGGCGTGAACCGGGACGCCTTCGACGTCGGCGCCGCGGGAGCCGTCGAGGGACTGCTCGGTGGCGTCGGGCTGCGCGCCGAGGCCGGCTTCGCGGCGGGCGCGGGCGATGCCTTCGGCGGTGTGGATGGCGGTGCCGGAGGGGGCGTCCTTCTTGTGCGGGTGGTGCATCTCGATGACCTCGGCGGACTCGAAGTACGGGGCCGCGATCTCGGAGAAGCGCATGGTCAGCACGGCGGAGATGGCGAAGTTCGGGGCGATGAGGACGTTGGCCGGCTTGCCGTTGGCCTTGGCCGCGTCGATCCACTGGCGCACCTGGTCGAGGCGCTCCGGGGTGAACCCGGTGGTGCCGACGACGGCGTGGATGCCGTTGGCCAGGCAGAACTCGAGGTTGCCCATGACGGCGTCGGGCTGGGTGAAGTCGACGATGACCTCCGCGCCTGCCTCGACGAGGTCGTTCATGTCGTCGCCCATGTCGATCCGGGCGACCAGATCCAGGTCGTCGGCGTTCTCGACGGCCTCGCAGATGGTGGCGCCGACCTTGCCCTTGGCGCCGAGGACGCCGACCTTGATGTTGCCCATGTGTTTGTGTTCTCCCCTTGCTTTCGCTGTGGCGGATGGATGTTTCAGTGTTATCCGGCACTGTTTCGTCCGGTGCGTTTTCCCGTGGCCGCCGTGCTTTCCGACGGCGCCGGGTTCCGCTTGCCCCACCACTTTAGGCCTCGTGCCGGGCCGCCGCCCCACCCGTCGGATTCCGGGCGCGTCCGCGGCTGGTGGTTATGCGGATACAGGCGTAGGGTTAACGAGTTCTTCCGCGGCGTCACCTTCCCCGCCGGCCCACCGTCGCCGGCGCCTGGTCGGGTGCGCCGCATTCGTTTCCAGCGTCGGCCCCAAAACCCCCGGGGCGGTAAGGATGGTTCCCAGTGTCGGATTCCCCGTCGCCCGCAGCGCGCCCGGACTCCCCGCCGGCCACGGCCGGACCGGGTTCCCGGTCCGCCGCGGCGCAGCCGGATACCCCGGCGAACGGCGCCGTCGGCGCGAAGACCTCGTACCTCGCCATCTACGTTCTGTTGGCCGCCGCGTTCATCGCGATCCTCAACGAGACGATCATGAGCGTGGCCATCCCGGTCATCAAGGACGACCTCGCCATCACGGCGGGCCTCGCCCAGTGGGTGACCACGGGCTTCCTGCTCACGATGGCCGTGGTCATCCCGGTGACGGGTTTCCTCATCGCGAAGATGTCGCTGCGCCAGCTGTTCGCGGTGTCCCAGGGCCTGTTCGTGGCGGGCACGCTCATCGGCGCCATGGCCCCCGGCTTCACCGTGGTCATCATCGGCCGCGTCATCCAGGCGGCCGGTACGGCGGTGCTGCTCCCCCTGCTCATGACGACGGTCCTGCGCCTGGTCCCCGAGCGCAACCGCGGCACGATGATGGGCAACATGTCCATCGTCATCGCGGTGGCGCCGGCCATCGGCCCGACGGTGTCCGGCTTCATTCTCCGTCTGGCGGAGAACAACTGGCACATGCTGTTCTGGACGATGCTGCCGATTGGCGCGCTGGTCCTGGCCGGTGGCCTGTTCCTGCTGCCGAATGTCGGCGATCGTTCGGACAAGCGCATCGACGTCCTTTCCGTCGCCCTCTCCGCCCTCGGTTTCGGTGGCTCGGTCTACGCGCTGTCGCTGGTCGGCATCGACCACGGGCCGAAGCTGTGGATCCCGCTGGCCGTCGGCCTGGCGTCGCTGCTCATCTTCGGCGTGCGCCAGGTCCGCCTGGCCCGCAATGACCGGGCACTGCTCGATCTCCGGGTGTTCCGCACGAAGAGCTTCTCCATCTCCGCCGCGATTCTCTCGGTGGGCATGCTGGCGATGTTCGGCGTCATCATCATCCTCCCGCTGTACCTGGCCCTCCGTGACGTCCCGGTGCTGACCATCGGCCTCATCCTCATGCCGGGCCCGCTGGTGATGGGCCTCATGGGCCCGTTCGTCGGCCGCGTGTACGACAAGGTTGGCCCGCGCCCGCTGGTTCCCCCGGGGGCCGCGCTGGTGACGCTGGGCGTCCTGGGCCTGGCCTTCATCGGCATGGAGACGCCGCTGTGGTGGATCGTCGCCAGCCACATCGTGCTGGAGATCGGCCTCGGCCTCCTGTTCACGCCGCTGTTCAGCTGGGGACTGGGCGACCTGCCGAAGAAGCTGTACCCGGACGGATCCGCTGTGGTCAATACCCTGCAGCAGGTCTTCGGCGCCGTCGGTACCGCGATGTTCGTCGCGGTCGCCGCGGCCGTCACCTCGGGCATGGCCACCGCGGGCGACCCGACCGTGGACCAGACCATCGCCGGTTACCGCTTCTCCCTGTGGGTGGGCGTGGCGCTCGGTGTGGGCATCACCATCCTGTCGTTCCAGGTCAAGAGCAACCGCAAGAAGGTCACGCTGCAGCAGCCTGATAAGCAGCCGGCCGTGGGGGACGCCGAGCAGCCGACCGCGCGGGATGCCGAGCGCGACGCCGAGCAGCCGGTCGAGCTGGACGCCGACTCCGCGAAGTAGCCCCCGCTGCGCCACGGGTCATGCCCCGATGGCGCGGCGGCCGCCCATGCGATCCTGTCCCAGGTCGGTGCTGTGGCCCGCGGCGGCGCCGTGGAGGAAGGCGTCGCCGTCGATGCGGGCCTTCGACGAGGAGGGCCGCAGCCGCGGGAAGCGGCGGTTGAGTTCCTCGCGGGCCCGGTCCCGGTCCCCCACGAGGACGAGCCCCGCGCCCGCCTGCCGCTCCGCGGCCTTCTCCTCCTCGGTCGCCAGCCTCTCCCCGATGGCGACGGCGAAACCGACCATGAAGGATCTGCGCAGCCGCGCGGTCAGCGACGAATGGCCGGACCGCAGGTCCGCCGCCCCGGCGAGCATGTGCGGCCGCAGCACCGTGTACAGCAGTTGCACGCGTTCGACGTGGCGGGCGGCGCCGATGACGGTCGCTTCCCCCGATCCCCGGCCGGCCGTGTAGACGACCTCGCAGTGCAGCGCGTGGCAGAGCACCGCCAGCAGCCCGACCTGCTGCCGCAGGTAACTGCCGTACAGCTCGATCTCCACGACCACCACCCGGGCGCCATCGTCCCCCGGGTCGCCGAGCTTCGCCGGATCCAGCCCGTACCGGGCGATCAGCGCGAACGCCTTCTCCCGGAACGTGTCCCCTTCGGGCGTGCCCTCCCGGTCCGCCGCCTGGTTGAGCAGCTTGCGCACCTTCTCGCGGATGTCCGCCTTCACGTCGTTCCCCTCCCGCGGGCCCGCGCCCGCCGTTCGCAATCTTTTTCGATTCCGCCCCGGACATTAGCGCATGCCCCGGACCGGGGGCGCGGCAGTTCTTTTCCACCGTGCCACCGGCACAAATGACCTGTGCCCCGGATCGG
The DNA here is from genome assembly GCA_012838715.1 of Actinomycetales bacterium. Lineage (GTDB taxonomy): Bacteria > Actinomycetota > Actinomycetes > Mycobacteriales > Mycobacteriaceae > Corynebacterium. The sequence continues at coordinate 8,578 of DUOR01000273.1, read as the reverse complement.
CGAAACCCCCGCCACCCCGCCTCGGTGGGCGGGACGCGGGGGCTTGCGCTGCGCGGCGGGTGCCGTCGTTTACTGGTCGTCCTTGACGGGGACCAGGGAGATCTTGCCGCGGTTGTCGATGTCGGCAATCTCCACCTGGAGCTTGTCGCCGACGTTGACGACGTCCTCGACCTTGTCGATGCGGGCGCCGTCGCCCAGCTTCGAGATGTGGACCAGGCCGTCGCGGCCCGGGACCAGGGAGACGAACGCGCCGAAGGCGGTCGTCTTGACGACGGTGCCCAGGTAGCGCTCGCCGACCTTCGGCAGCTGCGGGTTGGCGATGGCGTTGATCTTCTCGATCGCGTCGTCGGCGGCCTCGCCGGAGGTGGCGGACACGAAGATGGTGCCGTCGTCCTCGATGGAGATGTTGGCGCCGGTCTCCTCGGTGATGCCGTTGATGACCTTGCCCTTCGGGCCGATGACCTCGCCGATCTTCGAGACCGGGACGGTGACCGTGGTGATCTTCGGGGCGAACGGGCTCATCTCGTCCGGGCCGTCGATGGCCTCGGCCATGACCTCCAGGATGGTCAGACGCGCGTCGCGGGCCTGCTCCAGCGCGTCGGCGAGCACCTTCGACGGCAGGCCGTCGAGCTTGGTGTCCAGCTGCAGCGCGGTGATGTACTCGGAGGTGCCGGCGACCTTGAAGTCCATGTCGCCGAACGCGTCCTCGGCGCCGAGGATGTCGGTCAGGGCGACGTAGCGGGTGTCGCCGTCGACCTCGCCGGAGACGAGGCCCATCGCGATGCCCGCGACCGGGGCGCGCAGCGGCACGCCGGCGTTGTACAGCGACAGCGTGGAGGCGCACACCGAGCCCATGGAGGTCGAGCCGTTGGAGCCCAGCGCCTCGGAGACCTGGCGGATGGTGTACGGGAAGTCCTCGCGGGACGGCAGCACCGGCAGCAGGGCGCGCTCGGCGAGCGCGCCGTGGCCGATCTCGCGGCGCTTCGGCGAACCGACGCGGCCGGTCTCGCCGGTGGAGTACGGCGGGAAGTTGTAGTGGTGGAAGTAGCGCTTGGAGTCCACCGGGCCCAGCGAGTCGATCTGCTGCTCCATCTTGAGCATGTCCAGGGTGGTGACGCCCAGGATCTGGGTCTCGCCGCGTTCGAACAGCGCCGAACCGTGGGCGCGCGGGATGAGCTCGATTTCGACGCCCAGGTCACGGATGGCGTCCGTGGCGCGGCCGTCGATGCGGAAGCCGTCGGTGAGGATCATGTCGCGGACGATGGCCTTCATCAGGCCGTTGTACGCGGCGGCGATTTCCTTGCCGCGCTCCGGGAACTGCTCCTCGAGCTTCTCGACGACCTCGGCCATCAGGGCGTTGGTGGCGTCGTCGCGCTCCTGCTTGCCCGGCTGCTTCAGCAGCTTCGGCAGCTTCTTGGCGGCCTCGGACTCGACGGCGGCGTAAACGTCGTCGTTGTAGGCCGGGAACAGCGGGAACTCGCGGACGTCCTTGGCGGCCTCCTCGGCCAGCGCCTGCTGCGCGCGGCACAGCTCGGCGATGAACGGCTTGGCGGACTCGAGGCCCTCGGCGACGACGGACTCGGTCGGGGCCGGGCGGCCCTGGGCGACCAGGTCGGCGACGTGCTCGGTGGCGCCGGCCTCGACCATCATGACGGCGACGTTGTCGGCGTCGGCCTTGGCCTTGCGGCCCTTGCCGCGGCCCTTGGCGGTGTTGTCGTCGGCGAGGCGGCCGGCGACGACGATCTCGAACAGCGCCTGCTCGTGCTGCTCGATGGTCGGGAACGCGATCCAGGAGCCCTTCGGGTGGGCGTCGTCGGCGACGAGCGCCATGCGCACGGCGCCGACCGGGCCGGAGACCGGCAGGCCGGACAGCTGGGTGGCGGCGGAGGCGGCGTTGATGGCCACCACGTCGTACATGTCCTTCGGGTCGAGGGACATGACGGTGATGATGATCTGCACCTCGTTGCGCAGGCCCTTCACGAAGGTCGGGCGCAGCGGGCGGTCGATGAGGCGGCAGGCGAGGATGGCGTCCTGGCCGGGGCGGCCTTCGCGGCGGAAGAAGGAGCCGGGGATGCGGCCGGCGGCGTACATGCGCTCCTCGACGTCCACCGTCAGCGGGAAGAAGTCGAAGCCCTCGCGCGGGTTGTTGGAGGCCGTGGTGGTGGCCAGCATCATGGTGTCGTCGTCGAGGTAGGCGGTGACGGAGCCGTCCGCCTGGCGGGCCAGCTGGCCGGTCTCGAAGCGGATCTCGCGGGTGCCGAAGTCACCGTTGTCGATGACGGCGACGGTCTCCACGATGTCGTCGTAGCCGTTGTCGTCGTAGTCGTAATTGTCGGTCATGCGGGGTGTAACCACGTCTTTCGTTTGGTGTGCCCCCAGGGCGATCGTCGGTGCCGCCCTAATTTCCAATTCGGGGCATCGCGTAAACCCTACCATCGCACTACCCCGCCCGCACACGCGAAAACGCCCGCACCACCCGGGTTTGACCCCTGGGCTGGTGCGGGCGTGACGCGAACTCCGGCGCGCCGGCCGCGGGTGCGACCGCCGCCGCTGGAATTAGCGGCGCAGGCCGAGGCGCTCGATGAGCTTGCGGTAACGCTCGACGTCGTTGTCGGCGAGGTACTTCAGCAGGCCCTTGCGGCGACCGACGAGCAGCAGCAGACCACGGCGGGAGTGGTGGTCGTGCTTGTGGAACTTGAGGTGCTCGGTGAGCTGGCGGATGCGGGTGGTCAGCAGGGCGACCTGCGCCTCCGGCGAACCGGTGTCGGTCTCGTGCAGGCCGAATTCCTTGAGGACCTCGGCCTTTTCCTGGGTCGAAAGCGCCATTGGGCGTCTCCTTCGTGTCGTTGGTTGTTTCAGTCCACTTGCTGGCCCCGGCGGTGCCGGCGCGGCGACTGTCCGTGGACCACAGTCGCGACCGAACGGCCAATTTACCAGGCCGTCCCCGCTGCTCCTAATCCCCTGCGCCATCCTCCGCGCCGGCCACGCCGAGGATGCGGCGGGTTTCGGTGACGTCGAGGTTCATCCGCTCGATGAGGGGTTCGATGCCGTCGAACTTCTCCATGCCGCGGAGGCGTTCCACGAAATCGATGGAGCCCGTCAGGCCGTAGAGGTCGGCGGAGCGGTCGATGATGAACGCCTCGACGGTGCGGGCGGTGTCGCCGAAGGTGATGTTGGTGCCCACGGAGACGGCCGCCGGGTAGGCTACGCCGATTTCGATGTCGCCGTCGGCGTCGACGTCGGTGCGTTCGGGGCCTTCGGTGGCGGTGAACCAGGCGGCGTAGACGCCGTCGGCGGGGATGGCGAGGCCGTCCGGGAAGTCGATGTTGGCCGTCGGGAAGCCGAGCTGCGCTCCCCCGCGGCCCTGGCCGTGGATGACTTCGCCGGTGACGCGGTGGGGCCGGCCGAGGCATTCGGCGGCGGCGGCGACGTCGCCGTCGGCGAGGTGGCCGCGGACGCGGGTGGAGGAGACGCGCTCGCCCTCGAGCTGCATGAGGTCGACGACGTGGACGTCGATGCCGAAGGGCTCCGCGTGCCCCGGCAGGGTGGTGGTGTCGCCGCCGGCCTTGTGGCCGTAGGTGAAGTTCTCGCCGACGAAGACGGCGCGCGCGTTGAGCGTGCCGTGGAGGATGTCGGCGACGAAGTCGGCGGGCTCCACCGCCGCCTGGGCGCGGTCGAACTTGAGCACGAGGATGTGGTCGATGCCCAGGTCGGCGGCCAGTTCGGCGCGCCGCTCGTGCGTTGCCAGGGTGGCGGGCGCCCGGTCGGGGGCGAAGAGGGCCACGGGGTGCGGGTCGAAGGTCATCAGGACGGAGGGCACGCCGAGTGCGCGCGCCTCGTCCACGGCCGCGCCGATGAGGCTGCGGTGCCCGCGGTGGATGCCGTCGAATACTCCGATGGTCACCACCGTGTCGCCGAGGTCGGCGGGTACGTTTTCCAGTCCGTGCCAGATATCCACCCGCCCAACCCTACGACACCGGGCCGCGTGCCACGACATAGGATGCTCGCATGACGGAAACCCCCTCCGACCAGCATCCCGACCAGACCGCCGCCCGGTCCGCCGCTACCTCGCGCCCGGATCCGCTCGCGGACTCGGGCCTGGTGATCGTGGATAAGCCGGCCGGGTTGACCAGCCATGACGTCGTCGGCAAGCTGCGGCGGGTGTTCCGCACGAGGCGGGTGGGGCACTCGGGGACGTTGGACCCGATGGCGACGGGGGTGCTCGTGGTGGGCGTCAACCGGGGCACGCGGTTCCTGCCGCACGTGCACGCGGACGCGAAGTCGTACCTGGCCACGATTCGCCTGGGCGCGGCGACGGTCACCGACGACGCCGAAGGTGAAGAACTGTCGCGTGCCGACGCCTCCGCGGTCACCGACGCGGCCATCGCGGAGGGCGTGGCGGCGCTGACCGGCGACATCATGCAGCGGCCGGCGTCGGTGTCGGCGGTGAAGATTGACGGAGTGCGCGCCCATGAACGGATGCGCCGCGGCGAGAAGGTGGTGCTGCCGGAGCGGCCGGTGACGGTGTCGCGCTTCGACGTGCTCGATATCCGCCGCGACGGCCCGTGGGTGGACGTCGACGTCGACGTGGATTGCTCGGCGGGCACCTTCATCCGTTCGCTGGCGCGGGATCTGGGCGCGGGCTTGGGCGTCGGCGGGCACCTGACGGCGCTGCGCCGCACCGCGGCGGGGCCGTTCGCCATCGCCGATGCGGTGCCGTTGCGGGAGCTTTCCGACGCCGGTGACGCGGCGCGCGAGTCCGATTCCGCTCCCCCGGCGCCGTCGATGACCCTCGACGAGGCGTGCGTGCGGTGCTTCCCCGTCCGGGAGGTCACGGACGAGGAGGGCGCGGCGCTGGCCCAGGGCAAGTGGCTAGAGCCGGTGGGGCTGAAGGGCGTGCACGCGGCGCGGACTCCCGACGGGCGCGTGACCGCGCTCATCACCGAGGAGGGCAAGCGCGCGAAGACGGTGTTCGTCGTGCGCCCGTCGACGCTCTAGGGGCTCCCGCTGCCGCTGCGGTTGCCGCTGCCGCGGCCGCCGCGGGTGCTACCGCACGATGGCGGTGGCGATGACGTAGCCGTTCTCCACGGTCCAGTGGCCCTCGATGAAGTGGACCGGCGTGGGGCGGACGAGGATGTAGGAGATGAAGGTGCCGTCGGCGCGGAGGTCGATGTCGGCGTCCTCGAAACCGAGCCAGCGGCCGGTGAGCGGGAACCACGCCTTGTAGGTGGCTTCCTTCGCGCAGAACAGCAGCCGGTCGGCGCAGGCCAGTCCGGTCTCCCCCATGCGGGACAGTTCGCGTTCGCTGGCGATGGACGCCAGGACGCCTTCGGGCAGCGGCTGCGCGATTTCGGCGTCGACGCCGATGGAGCGCACCAGCAGGCGCGGGGCGACGACGGCGGCGCGGAACCCGTTGGTGTGGGTCATGGAGCCGGTGATCTGGTTGGGCCAGATGGGCATGCCGCGTTCGCCGCGCAGGATCGGCTTGGCGGAGGGCTTGCCGGTCAGTTCCTCGATGGCGCGGTGGGCGCACCAGCGGGCGTCGCCGAACTCGGCCTTGCGGGAGTCCACGGCGCCGGCGACGAGGTTTCGTTCGGCCGGGTCGAGGCTGTTGTAGTTGCCCAGGTCGTTTCCGTGGGTCCAGAGCTGCCGGAACGAGGAGTGGGCCGGGAGCATGGACTTCGTGAGCACCGTCATCGAACCTCCATAACGGGGTAGGGCCATTGCCGGGAGCCTTCCCGCGGCTGCCATTCCCTCGGGTAGCCGAGGGAGACCTCCGTGTGCGGCACGCCGTCGACGACGGTGGTGCCGGGGATGTGCAGGTGCCCGTAAATGACGTGTTCGGCCGCGTACCGGGTGGCCCAGTCCTGCGTGTGCCGGGTGCCGGCCCACATGGAAAGTTCCGGGTAGTACACGGCCTCCAGCGGCTCGCGGATGAGCGGCCAGTGGTTGACCAGGATGGTCGGTCCCTCCACGCGCGCCAGGCGGCGCACGGTGTAGCGGAGCCGTTCGCGGCACCACAGGACGGGGTCGACGAAGGGTTTGATGGCGAATTCGTCGGTCATGATGACCTGGCTGCGGTTCGCCATCTCCAGCGCTTCGTCGATGGTCGTGCCCTGGGGGCGCCACGAGTAGTCGTAGAGGGTGAACAGGGGGCAGATGGTGACGCCCCCGAATTCGGCGTAGGGGTCCTCCGGGGTGAGGATGCCCAGCCGGCGGCAGCCGTCGACCAGCTGCCGGTAACGGTCCTTGCCCACGTGCGCGTCGGCGCCGCGGCAGAACAGCTCGTGATTGCCGGGGGCCCAGATGACCTGGGCGTAGCGTCGGGACAGTTGCCCGAGGGTGCGCAGCACCAGTTCGGGGCGTTCGGCGACGTCGCCGGCGACGATGAGCCAGTCGTCGGGGTTGCCGGGTTCCAGGGCGTCCACCAGCGCGCGGTTGGCTTTGACCGCGACGTGGAGGTCGGCGACGGCCCAGAGGGTCGCGGCGGGTGCCGCCGTATCCGCCATGCGGATCCTCCTCGTTGCCGTGTGCCGTTCCGTGGTTCCCGGACGGTCCGGGTGGTCCCGGGTTCCGTGAACCCTACTTCCTATATCGCCGCGTGTCACGAAAGTGTAACGTTTTGGCGTTGGTCAAGGTCATTTGCTTGACTACGCTGACACGTCCCCGCACAACAATGACCCGTAGGCAACTTTAGTCACATCCCCCACATGGTCAACAGTTTTGGGTTATGAAATCTTCGGCGTGTCCCCCCGTGAATTCGCGCTGCGGCTGCACCGGGGCGCGATTAGCATTCCCCGCATGACCGCCAATGACCGAACGACCGGCGACACGCCCGAGGTCGCCTACGAGCTTCCGGGAATCGGGGGCCTCACCCGCGACGGGGAAAGCCGCCCAGTGGAGATCCCCGCCCTCGGGCGCACGGTGATTTTCGAGGTGGTCGACCCCGGTGAGCTGACCGACGAAGAACTCGCGGCCGCGGCCGACGCCATCGCGAATTTCCGCCGGATCCCCCGCAACTTCTTCCGGGACCGCGCGACGCGGGCGGTTGCGCGTGGGAGCCGGAGCACGGCTTGACGTTCCAGCTGCGCGAAGGCGGCGCTCTGACGTACGTCGGCCCGTACGACGACGGCGGCGAGTGGCCGGAAAACTACCGCGACGTCTCCGGCGACGGCCTGTTCCGGCGCTATTCGGCTCCGAAGTAGGGCACGGGTCGGGTCGCCCCATACTCCCCGCGGCTACTCCCCCGCGGCCACCGTCCACTTCGGGCCGCGGTAGCGCACGGCGACGAAGATGAGCCGCAGCAGCATGAAGGTGAGCAGGCCCCACCACACGCCGGTCAATCCCCAGTCCATGGACAGGGTCAGCCACACCGGGGGCAGGAAGCCCAGCACGACGGCGGCGATGGTGGCGTTGCGCAGGAACGCCGCGTCGCCGGCGCCGAGCAGCACCCCGTCGATGGCGAAGACGATGCCGCCGACGGGGATCATGGTCACGAGAATCCACCAGGGGCCCTCGGCGATGGCCGCCACCACACCGTCCGAGGTGGTGAACAGCCCCGGCAGCACACCGTGCAGCACCGCGAAGCCCGCGGCGAGCACGCCCGCGAATACCGTCGACCAGGCGATGACGCGCCTGGCGGTGAACCGCGCCGCCGCCACGGAACCGATGCCCAGTGCCGCGCCGACCAAGGTCTGCGCCGCGATGGCCAGCGAGTCGAGCACCAGCGACAGCAGATTCCACAGCTGCAGCATGATTTGGTGTCCACCCAGCGAGAATGCGCCGAGCCGCCCGGCGACGCCCGCCGCCGACAGGAACGCCACCTGGAACGCCAGCGAGCGCAGGATGAGGTCGCGGCCGAGCACCAGCTGCCGCTTGATCAGCGCCAGCCGGGGCCGCGCCGTCACGTCCAATTTCCCGGAGGTCCGTACGAGCCGCGAAATGAACAGTGACGCGGTGATGGTCTCACCGAGCACCGTCGACCACGCCGAGCCCGCCAGCCCCAGCCACTGAACCAACGGCACGATTGCGATGGCCGCGGGAATCAGCCCGGCCAGCACGTACAACAGGGGTCGCCGCGTATCCTGCACGCCGCGCAGCCAACCGTTGCCGGCTTGTGCGATGAGCGTCAGCGGGATTCCCGCCGCCACCACCCGCAGCCAGGTCGCCGCGGCGTCGGCCACCGCGGCCTCGGGCGTCAGCCAGCCCGTAATCGTCCTCGCGAACACCTCCACCAGAACGAACAGGAGCATGCCGACGAGCACGGCCACCCACGTGGCCTGGACGCCCTCGGACACCGCCCCGCGCACGTCGCCGCGGCCGAATGCCCGCGACGCCCGGGCGGTGGTGCCGTAGGCGAGGAAGGTCAGCTGCGCCGTGAGCATGGAGAACACGGTCGCGCCCGCCGCCAGCGCGGCGAGCTCGATGGCGCCGAGGCGCCCCACCACCGCGGTGTCCAGCAGCAGGTACAGCGGCGGCGCCACCATCGCCGCCGTCGTGCTGGGCTTCCTGCCCCCGGTGTGGCTGACCCTGTCCATGGACTGGGGATTGACCGGCGTGTGGTGGGGCCTGCTCACCT
>DUOR01000272.1 GCA_012838715.1 Actinomycetales bacterium | reverse complement strand
TCGCCGATCCCATGGGGCCTGGACTGGGCGTGGGAACCGCAGCGTCTGAGCTCTGATGCGGGGCACGGGGCCGCGGGGCCAGCGCGCGGAGCTTTAACTCGGGATTAGTAGCTCGGGATCAGTGGTGCTGGAGCTTTAACTCGGGATCAGTGGTGCTGGAGCTTTAACTCGGGATCAATAACTCGGGATCAGTACTGATCCCGAGTTAAGCGCCGGGGATTCGGACTGATCCCGAGTTATTGATCCCGAGTTTTCCGAATCTTCGGGGGAGTGATCCCGTGCTGAAAGCGGTTCAAGGCGGTTAAAGGCGGTTGAAGGCGGCCCGGGGGAAGCGTTAGTGCATCTGGATACACCGCGAGAAGTAGCAGATCTGACCACCTGCGTGTTTAGGGCCCTCGAAAACTGTCGGTGTATCCAAATGCACTAACTCCCCTGGACGACAACTCTCCCGGAACGCCAACGCCCCTGGAACGACAACTCCCCCGGAACGACGGCGCGCTTTCCGACGGCGTGGGCCGGCCACCGCCGACGCACGAGGCAAACGGATGCAAAGGTGCAAAGGGAGGCACGGGCGCGGAACGGAAAACGCGGGGAGCCCATTGTGGGGCGAACCCCTTCCCCACAGCATTCACTCAGGTATCATTTACCCCACGCGCAACAGCTGCCCCATCTTGCGTCGCCAAGCGTGGCGTCTCCACTGGAACGCACGGGAGTTCGCGTCGGAAAGCACGGTGTTCCGTACTGGAGAACGCGGTTCCGCACCAAAGAACGCGGTTCCGTGCCGAAGAACGCGGAACCGCACCGCAAAACACGACGCACCGGGTGGGGCGTTTGCCGCGCCCGACTTTTATAACGGGACGGCAACGATTAGGCTGTGCACGTTGTTATCTTGGGCGGGGCCAACCGTCCTCTCACGTCGTCACCACGAAGGCAGCTCAATGCGAATCCGTACCGTTCTGGCCACCCTCGCCGCGACCGCCGTCGCCGCCGTCACCATTCCGATGGCCGCCCAGGCCGCGCCCGGCAACACCGTCGTCTTCGGCGACTCCCTGCCCGCCAACCCGACGGTCGGCGACTGGCTGACCGCCCAGGGCGCCCCGATCCCCGGTGGCCGCGTCAACGAGATGGGCTGCGGCACGGACTTCCTGTTCTCCGACGCCGTCGGCGCCGGCAACCGCAGCTCCGTCGCCGACTACACCTGCGCCGGCTCCTCCTTCCGCACCGGCGGCATCCCGGTGATGGAGCAGGTCAACCGCGCCGCCGCGAACGGCGCCCTGGACGGCGGCACCCGCGAGGTCGTCATCCTCGCCGGCGCGAACGACGTCTACCCGTACATCCTGAACGAAGGCATGCCCATGCCGCAGATCCAGGAAAACCTCCGCGCCGCGGTCCGCGACACCATCAACCGCGTCAAGCAGGCCGCCCCGGGCGCCAAGATCAAGATCGCCGGTTACCCGACGGTCTCCGGCCCGAACGGCGAGGTCTGCCTGGTCAACACCGGCGGCGTCGGCCTGCCGACCCCGGCCGTCAACCTCAACGAGATCGAGGCCGGCCTCGACGCCGGTCTGCGGCAGGCCGCCGGCGACACCGGCGCCAAGTTCGTCGACCTCAAGGGCATCACCGCCGGCCACGGCACCTGCGACGCCGACAACTGGGTCGTCGGCATCATCGACGACAGCATCGGCGACTACAACCTGTTCGTCCACATGA
>DUOR01000271.1 GCA_012838715.1 Actinomycetales bacterium | reverse complement strand
GACGGCCTGCACCCGGTGAACCTGGGCAAGCTGGTGCTCAACGAGCCCGCGCCGCTGCCGTGCACCCCGAACGGCTGCATCCACCTGCTCCGCCGCTTCGACGTGGAGCTCGCCGGCGCGAAGGTGTGCGTCATCGGCCGCGGCGTGACCGTCGGCCGCCCGATCGGCCTGATGCTGACCCGCCGCAGCGAGAACTCGACGGTCACCCTGTGCCACACCGGCACGAAGGATCTGGCGGCGGAGACCCGCGACGCGGACATCATCATCGCCGCCGCCGGCAAGCCGCACATGCTCACCGCCGACATGGTGAAGCCGGGCGCCGCGGTGCTCGACGTGGGCGTGTCCCGCCTGGACGGCAAGCTCGCGGGCGACGTCCACCCCGACGTGTGGGAGACCGCCGGCTTCGTCTCGCCGAACCCCGGCGGCGTCGGTCCGCTGACCCGCGCCTTCCTGGTGCGCAACGTCGTCGAGCGCGCCGAGCGCCTCGCCGGGCTGTAGGTTCGCGCCCACATGCGTGAGGTCGCGCGGCGCGCGGGCGAATCGGACCTGCCGCCCACGATGGAGAACCCCCACGCGCCGGAAGGGCCGGCGCGCGGGGAGCACTGGCCCCAATGGGTCCAGCAGCTGCTCTACGGGCTGCTGTTCTTCGGCATCGCCGCGGCCATGGTGTTCCTCGGGCTGGAGCGCTGGCGCCGGGCGACGTTCACGCTGGGCATGACGATGATGTACCTCGGCGTCATCCGCCAATTCCTGCCGGACTCGCTGCTCGGCGTGTTCTCCGTGCGCTCCCGGCGCTTCGACCTCGGCTTCGGCCTGGTCATCGGCGGCGGGATGGTGTTCCTGGCCAGCTCCGTCGACGCACTGGGGAGCTGACCCCGGGTCCGACGGGGCCACGCAGGCCCCGGCCGACGGGGCCGCGCACGACCCGGCCGACGGGGTGGCCTACACCTCGTGCGCGAGGAACTTCTTGACGATGCCCTCGACCCGCTCGAACTCCGTGAGGAAGCCGTCGTGGCCGACGGCGGACTCGATCATCTCCAGACCGATGCAGTTGCCCAGGTTGCGGGCCAGGTGCTCCTGCTGGTGGTACGGGTACAGGATGTCGGTGTCGACGCCGGCGACCATCGTCGGCACGGTGGAATTGGCCAGGGCGTCGTTCATGCCGCCGCGGCCGCGGCCGATGTCGTGCCGGTTGAGGGTGTCGGTGAGCACCACGTAGGAGCCGGCGTCGAAACGCTCGACGAGCTTGTCGGCCTGGTGGTCGAGGTAGCTCTCCACCTGGAAACGGCCCTCGCCGCGCATCGGCGCCAGCGGGTTCTCGCCGGGCTGGGCGGCGGCGCCGAAACGGTCGTCCATCTCCAGCTCGCCGCGGTAGGTCAGGTGGGCGACGCGGCGGGCGAAGCCGAGGCCCTGCCGCGGGGTGTCGCCGGTGCCGTAGTAGTCGCCGCCGTGCCAGTTCGGATCGTTCTCGATGAACTGGATCTGCGCGCTCTGGATGCCAATCTGCCACGCACTCGCGCGGGCGCCGACGCACAGGACGAGCGCCCGGCCCACCTCGTCGGAATGCATCACGGACCACTCCAGCGCGCGGGCGCCGCCGAGCGAACCGCCCAGCACCGCATGGATGCGCTCGATACCCAGTTCCCGCAGCGCCAGCCGCTCCACCGCCACCGTGTCGCGCACGGAAATGGCGGGGAAACGGGAACCCCACACGCCGCCGTCGGGATGCTCCGACGCCGGGCCGGTGGTGCCGCGGCAACCGCCGATGACGTTGGTGCAGATGACGAAGTACTCGTCCGTGTCGAGCGCCCGGTCCGAACCGATCATGCCGTTCCACCAGCCGGCCGTCGGGTGGACGTCGCTGATGGGCCCCGAGGCGTGGGCGTCGCCGGTCAGGGCGTGCTGCAGCACGATGACGTTCGACGCGTCCTCGTTGAGGCGCCCCCACCGCTCGAAGGCGACGGTGACGTCCGGGATCGTGGCGCCGGCCTCGGTCACGAAGTCCCCGATGTGGACGTACCCGGGCTGGCCTTCGGGCGGAAGATTGGTGTTCATCACCAATGAGACTACTCGGTCTATCCGGGTGCGGGACACCCCGGTCCGCCGTCCGCGCACCCCGGTCCGCCGTCCGCGCACCCCTCGCGCGGGCG
>DUOR01000270.1 GCA_012838715.1 Actinomycetales bacterium | reverse complement strand
GTCCGTCAGGTCGTCGACCAGGTCGAGTCCGGAGAGCTCTCCCCCGGAGACCGTCTCCCGTCCGCCGGAGAGCTGGCGACCTCCCTCGACCTCAACCGCAACACCGTGCTGCGCGCGTACCGGGAGTTGCGCGACGACGGCGTGGTCGAGCTCCGCCGCGGCCGCGGCGCCATCGTCGTCGCCGGCCCGAACGCGACCCACCCCGCCTCGCCGCAGATGGAGGCCGCGCTCGACCGCCTGGCCGCCATCGCCCGCGAATCCTCCGTCCCCCTGTCCGATCTCATCGCGGGCCTGACCATCCGGGGAGTCCAATGAGCACGAACCGTTTCATCGCGACCGTGTCCGGCATCTGCGCGGCCGTCATCGCCGTCGCCGGCGGCGTCGCCATGTGGCTGCTGCCCGATCTCCCCGACCCCGTGGCCACGCACTTCGGCCCGGACCTGGCCGCCGACGGTTTCGGCTCGCCGGCGGGCTTCATCGCCTGGACGGCGGGCACGGCGGCCGTGCTCACCGCGGCCTACGCCGTCCTCGCCTCCCGCGGGTCCGCCGGGGGCGTCACCCGCGGCGCCGCCGGCTTCCTCACGGGCACGGTGGTGCTCCTGTCGTCGCTGCTGGTCACCACCCTGGCCCCGCAGGCGGGGCTTGCCGACGCCGCCGGGTTCCGCCTTCCCGTCTGGGGCATCGCGGTGCCCTTCATCGCCGCCATCGCCGGCGGCATCCTGGTGGCGTCGGTGCTGAAACCGCCGCCCGCGGCCGATGATTCGGTTCCCGCCGCCGAGCCCGTCGCCGTCTCCGGCTCCACTCGGGCAGTGTGGTTCGGCCGGGCCCATTCCCCCTGGCCCGTGCTCCTCGCCGTCGGGGTGGCCGTTGTGGCCGTCGCGGCGTCCGCGGTTGTGACGATCCGGGACGGCTCCACCGCGTCCGCGATTGTGCTCGGCGTGATTCTGCTGCTGATGGCCGTGTTGTGGGCCGTCATGCTGTCGGTGCGCGTGCGCGTGGACGCGAAAGGCATCCATTGGCGGTTCCTGCCGGGCATCCCGCGCGGCTCCCTGGGCTACGACTCGATTCGGGCCGTGGAGGCGGTGCAGATCCGGCCGCTGGATTGGGGCGGCTGGGGTTACCGCATCAGCGGCAAGGGCACGGCCATTCTGCTGCGCGGCGGCGAGGGGTTGCGCATCGAGCGGGCCAAGGGCGCGGATTTGTACGTCACCGTCGACGACGCCGCCCGTGGCGCGGCGCTCGCCCAGGGGTTCCTCTACCGGTCGTAGCCGGTGTACGCCGCGTAGCGCCGGATGCGATCCGTGATGCGGATGTTGCCCTTGCCCTCGACGTCGCGCTTGAGGATCAGCCGGGCCGCGGCAACCTGCCCGCGGTCGGGGATGTCGGACGATTCGCGCGGCACCGGGGCCGCGTCCACCGAGTTGGTCATTGCGGGTCACCTCCGCGCATTCGTCGTTCCCGATCGGTCGGGTCTTCCCCAGCGTAGCCGGAATCGTCCCCGTCCAGGGGTTCCGATCCGATGACGGACAACAGAATCGCGTCGATGAGGGCGAGCTCATGGTCGGTGACGAACTCGGCGTCGGCGGCCATGCGTTCCTTCTGCAGCGCCGCCTCCGCCGAGAGCCGGGAACGCTGCAGGACGAAGGCCGCGATCTGCGGCAGCAGCGCCACCACGATGGCCAGCGCCACGGCGCCCCACACCGGCATCGTCGCGTTCACCGGAAACCTCCCCCCGCCATCCGCCGGATCGGCCCCGCACGCAGGATGAGCAACGCGATGATGAGGCCGACGACGCCTGCCGCCAGGCCGCCCGCGATGTCTGTGAGCCAGTGCGCCCCGACCCACACGCGGGACAGCCCGACCACCGCAATCAGCGCGACGACCGCCCACCGCAGCAGCTGCGCCACCGCGCGGCTGACCATCGGCAGCGCGACCTGCAGCACCGCCATGCCGGTGCCGGTGACGCCCGCGACGTGCGCGGAGGGGAATGCCGCGTCATGCAGCGCCGGCAGCTCCGACAGTTGCAGCGCGGCGCCGGGCCGTTCCCGGTCCAGCAGCCACTTCATCACGTAGGTCATGGCAATCGACGTGCCGAACGCCAGCGGCACCAGCAGCGCCATCGCCCGCAGGCGCCGCCACAGCAGAATCGCGCCCAGCAGTGCCGCGGGCCCCACGAACAGCGGCCGGAACACCTCGGTGACGCCCATGAGCAGCGAATCGACGCCACCGCCCGGGATCTCCATGCGCAGGTCGCCGATCCACCGGGCGAAGCGCAGGTCGAACTCGGCGCCCGTCGGCGTCGACGCGAACCACGCCAGCGCCGCCAGCGCCACCACCCACACGACCACGTGCAGCGGCCGCGCAATCGCCGCGCGCCTCATGAGCCCGACCCCGCGAACCGGATGCCGCACACGCGGCCGTCGGCGTCCATGTCCACGGCCACGCCCTCGACGTCCCCGAGCGCCGCCGCCTCGGCGTCACCGTCGGCGATGCGGGTGGTGGTGCCCATCCAGGGCGTCTCCCCCAGCCCCGCCGCCACGGCGGCCGTGACCTCGCGGTCCGGCACGTCCGGCCCCCGCGACACCACGGTCAGCGAATGCAGCGATTCCGCGATCGGCGGCCGCGAGTGCAGGGACAGGTATTCGTCGGTGAGCATGTCCTCCGGTTCGCAGCCGCCGTACTTCTCGGCGGCGCGCCAGCCGAGCACGTCGATGCCCAGCTCACGCAGCCCGGTGATGATGCGCCCCGCATGCGCCGGCAGTTGGTCGGCGACGAGCAGCGCGCGCAGCGCGGTCTTGTAGTCCGTCATGGGTTTGGTTGTAGCACGCCGCCCGGATTGCCCCTATTCTGGACTTTGCCTTACCTAATTAGAAGGAGCCCCGATGCCCCACCCCGAGACCATCCTCGATCCCCTCGACCTCGCCCCGGCCGCGAAGGAGGGCGATTACCCGGCGGCGAAGCGCATCATCACGGCCGACGGCGCGACCATCGTCGCGTTCACCTTCGCGAAGGGCCAGGTCCTCACCGATCACCATGCCCCGCACCCGATTACGGTGCAGACCCTCGCCGGCGACATCACCTTCCGCGTCGAGGGCCGCGACCACGCCCTCCCGCCGGGCCGCCTCATCCACGTCCCGGAGACGGTCATCCATTCCGTCTACGCCAACGCGGAGTCGACGTTCCTGCTCACGCTCCACACGGGCGCCGCGTCCTAGGGGCTATTCCTCCGGGCTCCGCCCCAGTTCGAGCGCCTTCCGGTCGCGGTCGTCCAAATCGACGTCGGCAAGCAGTTCCGGGCGGCGCGCCGCGGTGCGCAACAGCGACTGGTCGCGCCGCCACCGCTCCACGCGCGCGTGGTTGCCGGACAGCAGCACCGGCGGCACCTCCAGGCCGCGCCACTCGCGGGGCTTGGTGTAGCCGGGGCCTTCGAGGAGGCCGTCGGAGAAGCTGTCCTCCTCGTGGCTGCGCCGGTTGCCCAGCACGCCGGGCACGAGCCGGACGACGGCCTCGGCCATCACCAGCACCGCCACCTCGCCGCCGATGAGCACGTAGTCGCCGATGGAGACCTCCTCCACGCGGTAGCGGTTGCCCGCGTCCTCCACGACCCGCTGGTCGATGCCCTCGTAGCGGCCGCACGCGAACACGATGTGCCGCTCGTGCGACCAGCGCCGCGCCATCTCCTGCGTGAACGGTTCACCCGCGGGGGTGGGCACGACCAGCAGGGGCTTTCCGACGTCCCCCTCTCCGTCCCCCTCGCCGTCCCCGCCGGCCGCCCCCGCATAGGAGGACTCCAGCGGCAGCCCGGCCAGTTCGTCGTGGCGGGCCTGCCCGCGGTGCGGCATGGCGGAATCGAGGGCCTCGGCGCGGGCTGCGGGCCCGGTGCCGGCGGCGACGTCGTCGAGGGCGGGCCCCCACACGTCGGGTTTCATGACCATGCCGGGGCCGCCGCCGTAGGGCGAATCGTCGACGGCCTGGTGCACGCCGGTGGCCCACTGCCGCAGGTCGTGCACGCCGACCTCGAGGATGCCCTTCTCCAGGGCCTTCCCCAGCAGCGCGTGGCGCAGCGGGTCGAGGTACTCGGGGAAGATGGTGACGACGTCGAGGCGCATCACAGGTCCAGCAGCCCCTCGGGCGGGGTGATGACGATCGCCCCGTTGTCCAGATCCACGATGGGCACCATCGCCCCGACGAAGGGCACGAGCGCGTCGCCGCCGTCGTCGAGCGCGACCCGCAGCAGCCGCTGCGCCGGGTTGCGCAGCACCTCGGCCACCTCGCCGATGTCCACGGGCTCCGGCCGCGCGCCCTCGTAGGCGCGGGCGTTGGCGGTCTCCTCGTCGACGTCGCCGCAGTTCAGCACGCGCAGGCCGACGAGCTCGTGGTCGTAGTACGCGTCCTCGTCGTCGAACACGGGCGGCGCGAAGAAGCGCATGCCGCGCAGGCTCTCGGCCTCGTTGCGGTCGCGCACCTCGTCGAAGGTCACCAGCAGCCGCCCCTGGTGCGGGCGCATGGCCTTCACCGTCAGCTCGCGTTCGCGGCCGGTCTGCTTGCCGACGAGCCCGGTCCCCACCGCGAAACGCCCCTTCGGGTCGTCGGTGGTCGCGTCGACCACCACTTCCCCGCGGACCCCGTGCGGCTTGATGACCCGCCCGATCTGGACTTCGTCGCCCTCACCCTGCTTGTTGTTCACGCCTGAGACTTTAGCCGTCCGGGTGCCCGTCCCGGACCACGCGCCCCGCGTCGACGGTGAGCGCGCGGGTGGCGCGGAAGGCGTCGCGCATCCGGCGGTCGTGGGTGATCAGCAGCACGGTGCCGTCGAAGCTCTCCAGCGCCTGTTCGAGCTGCTCGATGGCGGGCAGGTCGAGGTGGTTCGTCGGTTCGTCGAGCACCAGCGTGTTCACGCCGCGGGCCTGCAGCAGCGCCAGCGCCGCCCGGGTGCGTTCGCCGGGCGACAGTCCGGCGCAGCCGCGGGTGACGTGGTCGCCGCCGAGCCCGAACTTCGCCAGCAGGGTCCGGCAGTCCGCCCCGGTCCAGTCGGGCAGGTGCGCCGCGAAGCGGTCGAGGAGCCGGTCCGGCCCGTCGAAAAGCGCCCGCGCCTGATCCACCCGCCCGAGCAGCACCCCGGAGCCCACCGCCGCGTCGCCGGCGTCGGGCGCTCGCTCCCCGGTGAGCAGCGCCAGCAGCGTCGACTTCCCGGCGCCGTTGGGCCCCTCGATGAGCACTCGCTCCCCTTGGTTTACCTGCAGCGACACCGGCCCGAAGGTGAAGCCCGGATGCTCCACCATCGCGTCGCGCAGCGTGGCCACCACGGTTCCGGAGCGCGGCGCGGCGGCGATGCTCATGCGCAGCTCCCATTCCTTCCGCGGTTCCGCCACGACGTCCATCCGCTCGATGGCGCGCTCGGTCTGCGCAATCTTGCCCGCCCGTTTTTCGGACCGCTGCCCCGCCCGGTGCCGGATGTGCTTGTCCTTCTCCGGGTTCTTCCCGCCGTGCGCGCGCATGGCGTTGCGGGTGCCCTTGTCCAGCCACGTCTTCTGCGTCTGCAGCCGGTCCCTGAGCT
>DUOR01000269.1 GCA_012838715.1 Actinomycetales bacterium | reverse complement strand
GCCGGCGAGGTTGCCGGCGCGCGCCGGTCGCCCGCGCACGTGCTTGCCGACGGCGTTGGCCGCCGGGCGGGGGACCTACAGGTCCATGTCCGGCATCTCGCCGGAGCCGTAGTCGACGACGGAGTAGCCGCGCAGCTTCTCCAGCGAGTGGAAGGCCTCGATGTTGCGGATGGTGCCGGACTTCGAGCGCATGACCAGCGAACGGGTCCAGGCGCCCTTGCCGCGGTAGGCGACGCCGCGGAGCATGTCGCCGTTGGTGACGCCGGTGGCGACGAAGTAGCAGTTGTCCGAGCGGACCAGGTCGTCGGTGGTGAGGACGGTGTCCAGCACCAGGCCGGCGTCGAGGGCCTTCTGGATTTCGGCCTCGTCGCGCGGGTGCAGCTTGCCCTGGATCTCGCCGCCCATGCACTTCATGGCGCAGGCGGTGATGACGCCCTCCGGCGTGCCGCCGACGCCCATCATGATGTCGACGGAGTTGGTGTTCTGGGCGGCGGCCACGGCACCGGCGACGTCGCCGTCGCCGATGAGGCGGATCTTGGCGCCGGACTCGCGGATGTCGCGGATGAGGTCGGCGTGGCGCGGGCGGTCGAGCACCATCACGGTGACGTCCTCCTTGCGCAGGCCCTTGGCCTTCGCGACGGCCCGGATGTTGTGGTCGACCGGGGCCTCGATGTCGATGGTGCCGGCGGCCTCCGGGCCGACGGCGATCTTGTCCATGTAGAACACGGCGGACGGGTCGTACATCGAGCCGCGCTCGGCGGCGGCCAGCACGGCGATGGAGTTCGGGCGGCCCTCGGCCATCAGGGTCGTGCCGTCAATCGGGTCGACCGCGATGTCGACCTCGGGGCCCTCACCCGTACCGACCTCTTCACCGTTGAACAGCATGGGCGCCTCGTCCTTCTCGCCCTCGCCGATGACGACCACGCCGTTCATCTGCACGGTGTTGATGAGCTGGCGCATCGCGTCGACCGCGGCGCCGTCGCCCTTGTTCTTCTCGCCGCGGCCCACCCACTGGCCGGCCGCGAGAGCGGCCGCCTCGGTGACGCGGACGAGCTCCATGGCGAGGTTACGGTCGGGAATCTCGGGATTCTTTGCGGACATATTCGGGGGCCTCCGTCATTTG
The DNA here is from genome assembly GCA_012838715.1 of Actinomycetales bacterium. Classification (GTDB taxonomy): domain Bacteria; phylum Actinomycetota; class Actinomycetes; order Mycobacteriales; family Mycobacteriaceae; genus Corynebacterium. The sequence goes on along the minus strand of DUOR01000269.1, from coordinate 4,658 downwards.
TGCTGAAGCGATTCACCGGCGCACGACCAGTGCGCGCACGTGCGTACGGGTTTTCGCCGGACAACCGCGCAAAACGGCACCGACGGCCATGCCGGGACGCACCCCGGAATGGGCTCCTCTTAAGTGTTCCACTTTTTCGGGCATGAGGTACGGGCGATACACGCCGATTCGGGGGTGACACCCTTTCGCGCGCAGGTCGAATGACGGAATTCGGGCAATTCCCCGATCTCGTTCGAGGGCCGGGCGGCCGGGCGCGGGGCCGGGGCGTCGGCACGTGGGGCGGGTGGCCGCGGGCGGTGCGTCGGCACGCGGGTGAACGGGCGGTGCGATGGCGGCGGCGAGCGGGCGGGACGAGCCGGTGCGGCGCGGCGGAACGGCAATGGCATACTTGACCGCGTGAAAACGGAAAAGCCCAGGATTCTGCAGGACAGCCGGGACATGATCTTGACCCTGGCGGTGATGGCGCTCGCATTGGTGCTCACCGTCGGATTCACCGGTTTGTGCAGCTTCAACCCGGGCGAACCCGAATCCGGGCCCGTGCGGGAGGTCGACTCCGAGGCGTTCCTCCAGATGGAGGCGCAGCGCGTGCCGTTCCCCGTCCGCGCCCCCGAAACTCCCGAGGGCTGGACCCCCAACTCCACCCGCGCCGGCCAGGCCGCCGGGCACCCCACGTCGATCCTCGGATTCGTCACCGCCAACGGCGACTACGTCCACGCCCTCCAGACCGACGCCCCCGCCGAGGACCTGCCCGCCGACGGCAAGGCCCGCATCAGCGCCGGCACCGTCGACGTCGACGGCGTGACCTGGGAAGTCCGCGAAGGCACCGAACCGAACGTGCGCCGCACCTGGGTCGCCGACCTCGGCGACGTGCGGGTCCTCCTCGAGGGTTCCGCCAACGACGAGGAATACCGCGCGCTGGCCAAGGCCATGCAGGAGGCCCCGACCGTCGCCGACCGCCGCGAAGGCGCGGGCGCCGGCGAAGGTGCGCCCGCTGAAGGCGCGGAGCCTGCCGACGGCGGTGTCGGCGTCCCCGAGGGCGAAGAGCCCGTCCCGGCCCCGGCCGGCGAGCCGAACTAGCCCTCGGCCGAATCGCCGCCGTCGTTGGCGGCGCCCCGCGACATCGTCGCCTCGATCTTCGCCTTGGCCCCCGCGAGATGCTCCTCGCAGCGACGGGCCAGCGCCTCGCCGCGCTCCCACAGCGCCAGCGACTCGTCGAGGCCCATCTGCCCGAGCTCCAGGAGCTTCACCGTCTCGATGAGCTCGTCACGGGCATCCTCGTAACCCAGCTCGCCGACCGGGACCTGCTCGGTGGCGCGGCCATCGCCGGCGCCGAAAACGTCGTTGTTCATGTGGCTGAAGCCTTCTTCCCTCGTTGTCTGTCAGTCCGGGTTGTCTGTCAGTCCGTGTTGTCCGTCGGTCCGTGTTGTCCGTCAGTCCGCCGGCTTGACGCCCATGGCGGCCGCCGAAATCGAACCGTCGGCGACGCGGATGCGCAGCTGCGAACCCGGCGGCGACTGCTCGATGGTGGTCACGACCTGATCCGGGGACCCGTCGCGGGGCTGCACCTGCACCACGGCGTACCCGCGGGCCAGCGTCGCCGCCGGCCCAAGGGCCGACACCTTGCCGCGCAACCCGGACACCGTCGCCTCCTCGCGTTCGATTCGGCGGGTGATGGTGCTCCGCAGCCGGTCACGGCCACGGCCGATGTCCTCCTGCCGGACCCGGATGGGAGTGAGCGGATCGGCGAGGACGGGCCGGCTGCGCAGATCCGCCAGGCCGCGGGACTCCCGCTCGAACCAGCGGCGCAGCGCGGCCGCCGAGCGCTCGCGCAGCTCATGGATGCGGCGGCGTTCCTCGCGGACGTCGGGCACCACGCGCTTCGCGGCGTCGGTGGGCGTCGCCGCCCGGACGTCCGCGACGTAATCGAGGATCGGGGTGTCCGGCTCGTGCCCGATGGCGGAGACGACCGGGGTGCGGGCGCGGCTGACGGCTCGGACCAGCGCCTCGTCGGAGAACGGAAGCAGATCCTCCACGGAACCACCGCCGCGGGCGATGATGATGACGTCAATCGTCGGGTCGGAGTCGAGCTCCTCCAGGGCGGGCAGGATCTCCGGCACCGCCTGGGCGCCCTGGACGATTGTGTTGATCACCCGGAAATCCACCTCCGGCCACCGGTCCTTGGCCACCGCCAGCACATCCCGCTCCGCCGCTGAACCGCGGCCGGTGATGAGGCCGACGCGCCGCGGCAGAAACGGCAACGGCCGCTTCAGGCGCGCGTCGAAAAGCCCCTCCGCGGCCAGCGCGGACCGCAGGCGCTCGATGCGGGCCAGCAGCTCGCCGATGCCCACCGGCCGCCACTCCTTCGCCCACAGCGAGAACGTGCCGCGCCCCGCGTAGAAGGCCGGCTTGCCCAGCATGACGATGCGGTCGCCGTTGGCCAGCGGCTTCGCGCGCAGGGCCTTCGAGTCGACGGTGACGCTCACGGACACGTCGGACTGCGTGTCCCGCAGCGTGACGTAGGCGAAACGCCAGCTCGGCTTCGCGTTCAGCTGGGCGACCTCGCCCTCGACCCAAATCGTGCCCAGCCGCTCGATGTACTCCTTGACCACCTGGTTCAGGCGGCGGACCTGCACCGGCGACTCGGGGGAACTGTTGCGGACGTCCATGCCGAAAGCCCGCCCCGCTACCCGCGCAACGCGTTGTCGAGCAGGGTGCGGAACGCCGGGCGGTCGCCGATGGTGCGCTCGTAGCGGCTGAGGGCCGCCAGCTCCGCGGCGTTGAGGTCCGGGATGATGTCCTCCAGATCCTCGGAATCCATGTCCGCGTAACCGACCTCGCGGGCAACGCGCTCCGGGGTGCTGATGTCGTCGGCACGCGCGGCGGCGACCCCCGCGGCGCTGGCCGCGGCCGACCGGTTCGGAGCGACGTCCTCGTCGAAGGTCGCCCACGAGGCCTTCTCCTCCGTCGGCGCCGCGAACTCCTCCAGGACATGATCGCCGCGCGCCACCAGGTCCGTCAGGTTCTGCCGCAGCTGCAGCGCCCCCGATGCGGCCGAGGTCAACGCCGACGTCCCCAACCGCGACGGCAGGCGGCGCAGACGGTAGGGGAGGCGGAACGCCGTCTCGGCGGCGGTGGCGGCGACACCGGCCATGAGGCGGACGGGCAGCGGTGCGGGCATGAAAACTCCTGGCTGGGCGGGCGGCTGATTGGCTGGTGTTGATTGTAGGCGGCTTTGGCTAGGGTAGGGCCCATGACTGCTACCTCTACCGACGCACCCACCGCCGAGAAGAAGGTGCTCCTCGCCGCGCCGCGCGGTTACTGCGCCGGCGTGGACCGCGCCGTCGAGACCGTTGAGAAGGCCCTGGCCATGCACGGGGCGCCGCTGTACGTGCGCAAGGAAATCGTGCACAACAAGTACGTGGTGAAGACGTTCGAGGATCAGGGCGTCATCTTCGTCGACGAGACCGACGAAGTGCCCGAGGGCGCCAACCTGGTGTTCTCCGCCCACGGCGTCTCCCCGGCGGTTCACGCCGAGGCCCGCCGCCTGCAGCTGCAGACCTTCGACGCGACCTGCCCGCTGGTGACGAAGGTCCACAACGAGGTCAAGCGTTTCGCCCGCGACGGCTACCAGATTCTGCTCATCGGCCACGAGGGCCACGAGGAGGTCGAGGGCACCGCTGGCGAGGCCCCCGACGTCGTGCACCTCGTCGACGGCGCCGCCTCCGTCGAGCGCCTCGAGTTCGACGACGACCAGAAGCTCGTGTGGCTGTCCCAGACCACCCTCTCCGTCGACGAGACGCTGGAGATGGTCGACCTGCTGAAGAAGAAGTTTCCGCACGTGCAGGATCCGCCGTCCGACGACATCTGCTACGCCACCCAGAACCGCCAGGTCGCCGTGAAGGCCCTGGCGCCTGAGTGCGACCTCGTCATCGTGGTCGGCTCGCAGAACTCCTCGAACTCGAAGCGTCTCGTCGAGGTCGCGCTGCAGGCCGGCGCCCGCAGCTCCTACCTCATCGACTACGCGCACCAGATTGAGGACGCGTGGTTCGACGGCGTCACTACCGTCGGCCTGACCTCCGGCGCGTCCGTGCCCGAGATCCTCGTCCAGGGCGTCCTGGACGACCTCGCCGCCCGCGGTTACGGCGACGTGCGCGAGGTCCGCACCGCCAGCGAGAAGATCATCTTCTCCCTGCCGCGCGAGGTCCGCGAGCCGCGCGTCCAGCGCTAGGTCCGCCCGACCCGCGAACGCGAAGCGGGGCCGATCCCAAGTGGATCGGCCCCGCTTTCGTCGTCTGTCCGTTTAGCGGCGGCGCGGGTCGCGGCGGTCGTCGTAACCGCGGCGGTCGCGGTAATCGCGGTGGTCGCGGTGGTCCCCGTAACCGCGGTTCCCGCCGAAGTCGAGGTCCCTGTCCCGGCGGCGACCGGAATCCCGGGGATCCCGGACGTCCTGGAAATCGCGCTCGTCGCGGAAGTCGCGCTCATCCCGGTACCCGCGGGGGTCGCGCTGGGACCGGGCATCCCGGGCATCCCGGCGTTCGAGGCGTTCGCGGCGGAGCTCCCGCGGGTCGCGGCCACGCTCGTCGAGGTCACGGGGGCTGTGCCGCGGGCGCTCATGGCGCGGCGGCCATTCCTGGATGCGGTGCTGCGGCTCGGGCCGG
>DUOR01000268.1 GCA_012838715.1 Actinomycetales bacterium | reverse complement strand
GACCGCCGGGCCCGTCCCCAGGATTCCCGGCCCGCGACCCGCCGCGCGGGAATCCCCGCAGTACACCGGGAGGAACCATGCACAGCCGCACCGTCACCGTCGCGTCGAAGGTTGGCCTGCACGCCAGGCCCGCGACGCTCATCGCCAACGCCGCCTCCGCCTACGACGACGAAATCCTCATCGAGCTCGCGGGCGACGACGCCGAGGACGCGGCCGACGCCGCCAGCATGCTCATGATCATGGCGCTCGGCGCCGAGAATGGCGATCAGGTCACCGTCAGCTCGGCCGACCCGGAGGCCGTGGCGGAAATCGCCGGCCTCATCGAGCGCGACCTCGACGCCTAGCTCCGCAGCGCGGCGAAGCGGCCTTCGCCGATGCGCTCGTAGAGCAGCTTCAGCAGCGGGTAGCCGGCGATGATGCCGACGGAGCCCCAGGCGATGCCCTCCAGCTCGAGGCCGCCGATGGACAGCGTCAGGTTGCCGATGCCGGCGACCATGGCCGTCGCGGCGGCGGTCAAGTTCACGGGGTTGTTGAAGTTGACGTTGTTGTCCATCCAGATGCGGATGCCCAGCATGCCGATGAGGCCGTAGAGCACCAGCGTCGCGCCGCCGAGGACGCCCTCGGGGATGGTCAAGATGGCCGCGCCGAACTTCGGGATGAACGCCAGCGCCACGGCCGTCAGCGCCGCCACCCAGTAGGCGGCGGTCGAGTAGACGCGGGTGGCGGCCATGACGCCGATGTTCTCCGCGTAGGTGGTCGTGCCGACGCCGCCGGCCGAACCGGCCAGGGTGGTGGCCAGGCCGTCGGCGATGAGGGCGTCGCCGGCGAGGTCGTCGAGGTTGCGGCCGGTCATGGCCGAGACCGCCTTGACGTGGCCGACGTTCTCCGCGATGAGCACCACGACCACCGGCAGACCGATGAGCATGGCGTTGAGGTGGAACTCGGGGGCGTGGAAGTCGGGCAGGCCGAACCAGGCGGCGTCGGCCACCGCGGCCCGCGATTCCTCGGAAATGTTGCCGGTGACGCCGGCGAAGGCCCAGCCGACGAGGACGCCGATGAGCACGCCCAACCGCGCGACCATGCCCCGCCCGGCGACCGTCGCCAGCAGGATCGCGGCCATGGTCACGAAGGCAACCAGGGGCTGCAGCGCGAAGTTCGAGGTCGCCGCGGGCGCCAGGTTGAAGCCGATGAGCGCCACGATGGCGCCGGTCACCGCGGGCGGCATGACGGCGTCGATGACGCGCTTGCCGGCCCTTTTCACGATGAAGCCGACGATCGCCAGGGTCACGCCCGCCGCGATGATGACGCCGAGCTGCGCGCCGATGCCCTGCGCCTGCGTGGCCGTCAGCGGAGCGATGAACGCGAAGGACGAGCCGAGGTAGCTGGGCAGCCGGTTGCGGGTGATGAGCAGGAACAGCATCGTGCCCACACCGGAGAACAGCAGCGTGGTGTTGACGGGGAAGCCGGTGAGCAGCGGCACCAGCAGCGTCGCGCCGAACATGGCGATGACGTGCTGCGCGCCGATGCCGATGGTCCGGCCCCAGCTCAGCCGTTCCTCGGGCGCCACGACGGCGCCGGGGGCGATGGAGCGGCCGTCGCCGTGGACGGTCCAGCCGAACAGTCGGCCGCGCCGCCCGTTTTCCGGGGGCGCGGGCGGTGGGTC
>DUOR01000267.1 GCA_012838715.1 Actinomycetales bacterium | reverse complement strand
TCCGCGACGACGACGCGGCCGCCGGCGTCGACGGGAGCCTCGATGACCCGGGCGCCGTGATGGTCCGCCACGTGCGCGACGGCCTTCCGGATGGCGTCGTGCTCCACCGGGGTCGTCACGACCGTGCCGGGGCCCGGCGACGGGGCGCCCGGGGCGTCGGCAAGCGACCCCAGGTACAGTCCGCGCACGCCGAGGTTGTCGGCCTCGGTGCCGCCGGAAGTGAAGATGACCTCGACCGGCTCGGCGCCCAGATCCGCGGCGATGGACTCGCGGGCGTCCTCGAGGATGCGGCGCGCGGCCCGCCCCTCCGCGTACTGGGAGTTCGGGTTGCCGGCGTCGAACGCGGCCACCATCGCGTCGCGGGCCTCCGGGCGCAACGGGGCCGTGGCGGCGTGATCGAGATGGTGGCGAATCGGTCGCATGGGCACACAGGCTACCGGGCGGCCCCGGACAAGCCGGAAGGCCGGGCCCCCGAGCGGGACCCGGCCTTCACCGGTTGAGGAAAGAGGCTCGCGCCTGGTGGCTCGCGCCTCCTGGCTTGAACCGTCTTGCTTAGGCCTTCTTGATTTCCTCGGTGGCCTGCGGCGCGACCTTGAACAGGTCGCCGATGATGCCGAGGTCCGCAATCTCGAAGATCGGGGCCTCCTCATCCTTGTTGACGGCGACGACGGTCTTCGACGTCTGCATGCCGGCCTTGTGCTGGATGGCGCCGGAAATGCCCAGCGCGATGTACAGGTCCGGAGAGACGGTCTTGCCGGTCTGGCCAATCTGGAACTGGCCCGGGTAGTAGTCGGCGTCGACGGCGGCGCGGGAAGCGCCGACCGCGGCACCGAGGGCGTCGGCCATCGGCTCGACGACGTCGGTGAAGCCCTCGGCGGACGCGACGCCGCGGCCACCGGAGACGACGATCTTCGCCTCGGCAAGGTCCGGGCGGTCGCCGCCCTCGGCCGGGGTGAAGGAGACGATCTCCACGGCGCCCTCGCCGGCGGCGGGGTACTCGATGGCGGAGACCGACGCGGAACCGGCGTTCTCGGCCGGGTCGACGGCGCCCGGGCGGACGGAGTACACCGGGGAGGCGCCGAAGCCCTGGCCCTCGACGATGTACTCGCCACCGAAGATGGAGTAGGTGGCGGTGCGGTCGTCGGCGATGTTGATGACGTCGGACAGCAGGCCCGAGCCGGTCAGCGCGGCGACGCGGCCGGCGATCTCCTTGCCGGTGGCGGAGGCGGACACGAGGACCGGGACCTGGCGCTCGGCGGCCAGGCCGACCAGGACGTCGACCTCCGGGGTGATCAGGTACTTGCCGGCCTCATCGGACTCGGCGGCGAGGATCTCGCCCGCACCGTACTTGTTGAGGGTCTCCGCGAAGCTGTCGGCGGTACCCGGCTTGCCGACGACGACGGCGGCCGGGGTGCCGAAGGCACGGGCGGCGGTCAGCAGCTCGGCGGTGGTGTTCTTCAGCTCGCCATCGGTGTGGTCGACGAGAACGAGGACATCAGTCATGGTTAATTCTTCTCCTGCGGTTTCTTCGTTCGGTGTGCGCGATGGACGCTTAGATGAACTTGTTCGACTTGAGGAACTCGGCCAGCTTCACGCCGGCGTCGCCCTCGTCGGTGATGCGCTCGCCGGCGGACTTCTCCGGCTTCGGGGAGGCGGAGGTCACGTTGGTGGCGGCGTTCTCCAGGCCGACCTGCTCGGCCTCGGCGGCCACGTCGGCGAGGGTGAGCTCGCGGACCGGCTTCTTCTTCGCGGCCATGATGCCCTTGAAGGAGGCGAAGCGCGGCTCGTTGGCCTTCTCGGTGACGGACACGATGGCCGGCAGGGAGGCCTTCAGCTGGTGGACGCCGTCCTCGGTCTCGCGCTCGCCGGTGACGGAGGTGCCGTCGGTCTCGATGGAGCGCATGTGGGTGAGGACCGGCAGGCTGCGGTACACGCCGAGGATGGCGGGCACGGTGCCGGTGCCGCCGTCGGTGGAGGCGTTGCCGGTGACGATCAGGTCGACGTCGCCGATGGCGTCGATGACGGTGGACAGGGCCCACGCGGTCTGGATGGCGTCGGAGCCGGCCAGGGCCTCGTCGGAGAGGATGACGGCGTCGTCGGCGCCCATGGAAAGGGCCTTGCGGAGGGCCTCGACGGCGCGGTCGGGGCCGATGGTCGCCACGGTGACGTTGCCGCCGTGGGCTTCCTTCAGCTGCAGGGCGGCCTCGACGGCGTTCTCGTTGATTTCGTCGAGAACGGCGTCGGCGCTGTCGCGGTCGAGGACGAAGTCGCCCTCGGTGAGCTTGCGCTCGGACCAGGTGTCCGGGACCTGCTTGACCAGAACCACGATGTTCGGCATGTGTCTGTCGTCCTTACTGGTTGATTACTGGGGGTTCACTTCTGTTCATCCGGCACGGTTCTCCGCCCTGGTCCCGGTTCGGCTCGCGCCGTCGCGGTTTCGCCGTTCCGCCGTCCCGGTTCTTTGGGGCGCGGGCGTGCGCCCGGCCCTGTGACCGGGGTTCGGCATGGGGCGAGTGACCTCGGGGTGATTCCCGTGCCCTCTGTGTCGAAGGTAACAGAATCGGCCGCGAATGGAAGTGAACTTCCATAACGATGTCGATATTTTTTCGGAAGTAACCCAGCTCACATTCGGCGCGAAAATGAGTTAAGCAGGGTTAACGGTGGTGGCCGGCGTGCACCACCTATGCACCCGACGGGTACCCCCATTGCCGCGGTCGGCACACGAAAGCGACGCCCGCGCTACCGATCCGCGTCACCACCACCGCCAACGGCACGGAGCCCTTGAGCTTCCACTGCTTGCGCAGCACGTCCGGGTTGGCGTCGACGCCGCGCACCAGAATCTCCGCGCTGCCGCAGTCGAGCCCCGCCAGCGCCGACCGGACGCGCTTCAGCGGCACTCTGTCGATCACCTCGAACCCGGACGCCCCCGCCGGAATCGCGTCACCCGTCAGGTGCGCGATCCGCTCGTCGAGCTGCCACAGCCCGTGTGCCGCCGCGTAGTGCCGCACCAGCCCGGCGCGCACCACCGCCCCGTCGGGGTCGATGATGTACCGCCCGGCGTCGGCGACCGCGCAGTCGTCCGGCATGGTGTCGTCGTAACTCTCCGCCATGGCCGCCGCGCCCTCCGCCGTGGCCGCCGCCGTACCTTCCCCGCGGGTGCGCAGCAGGTGGGCCGATCGCTTGACGACGCCGCCCGCCTCCCCGCGCCCCGACAGCCCCGGGGTGTACAGGCACACTTCCTTGACTCCCCCGTCGACGGACGTGACGGCGGCTTCGCCGTCCCAGTCGGAGTAGTCCAGCCCCGGCGCGCACTTCACGGCGAGTTCGTGCCCGGCCCAGGCGTCCAGGAGGTCCGGCAGCGGCGGGATGAGATCCTCCGGCCGGGCGATGCGCCGCCCGCCGGATCGCCGCGCCGGGTCCGCGATGACCGCGCGGCCCGAGCTCACCG
>DUOR01000266.1 GCA_012838715.1 Actinomycetales bacterium | reverse complement strand
TCGCCGGCGCCGCCGGGCTGGCCGTTGGCCTCCTCCAGCGAGGCGCGGGCGGTGGTCAGCCAGTCGCCGGTGCCGTCGTCGGCCCACGCGTTGCGGTAGCCGACGACGGAGACGGCCGAGGACACCAGCAGCGCCGCGGCCACGCCGACGACGATGAGGCGGGAGCGCACCGGCGTCGGCAGCACCCGATCCGACCAGGAGGCGGCGAAGGCGAAGGCGATGACGATGGCGGAGTCGCCGTAGTAGTGCAGCGTCCGCGCCAGGGTGTCGGAGGTGTGCTCGCCGGAGCGCATCAGCGTCACCGAGGCCAGGACCACCGCGAGGTAGCCGGCGGCGATGGCCCACGGCAGCCAGGCGCGGTAGTCGCGGCCGACGGACACCGCCGCGGCGAGCAGCACGATGACGGCGCCGATGGTCACCAGGGCGCCCGGGGCGTCGGCCCACGGCTGGCCCGGCGCCCAGCGATCCCAGGACCAGGGGCCGCCGACGAGGCCGGCGAAGACCTGGCCGAGGCCGTTGGTGAACAGGTCGCCGCGCGGTTCGGTGGAGGCCTCGCCGGCGTCGCCCATGGCGGTCAGGGCGTAGACGATGCCCCACACGCCGGTGACGACGCCGGTGGCCGCCCACAGCGTCCACGCGCGGCGCAGGGTCTCCAGGATGGGGCGGCGTTCCATGTACGCCACGGCGACGGTGATGGCCATGGCCAGCGGCATGACGGCGAGGGACTTCTCGAAGAAGCCCAGCGCCACGATGAGGCCCAGCGTCGCCGCGACGACCGTGCCCGCACGGACCGGTTCCTCGCGGCGCAGGCTGACCTTGATGGCCACGGCGGTCAGCCCCGCCAGCGCCAGCTGCATGGGGATTGCGTTGATCGCCGCCGACCACCACGTCGACCCCGGCAGCGTCAGCGGGGTCCACGCGGCCAGGGCCAGCGCCCCGATGGCCTGCCAGGACCGCCCGGCGATGAGCCGGATGGCATGGGCGACGGCCAGCGTCACCGCCAGCTGCCCCAGCAGCATCAGCGCGGCGGGCAGCCACCATTGCCACGGCGCCGCCATGTTCACCAGCGCCTGCACCAGGAACGACAGCGGCGCCAGGTGCCCGTCGTGCGATTGCAGCAGGTAGTCGGCGCTCCACCACGGGTTGTCGGCGGTGCCGCCGACGATGATGAAGTCGTCCCAGTAGAACGTCCGCCCGGTGAGCACCACCACCCGGCCGATGAGCTGCACCACCACGATGACCGCGACCGCCGCCAGCCACACGCCCGCCGACGGGCGGGTCTCCGGGGTGCGGCCGCCCGGCTCGTCGTGGGCGGGGGCGTCGGGGTCCGTGGCCGTGTCGGGGGCCGTGATCGTGTCGGGATCGATGCGGGTGGCGCCGCCGGTGTCCGGGCCGACCGATCCGGCGTCGGCGTGGTCCGCCGGTCCGGTGTGTTCGCTGCTCATGGTTTCCCAACTCTAGGGCCGCCCGGGCCGGTGGGGTAATGTTCCGGGCGAAATGCGCACGGGAGCCCCGATCGAGTGATCGCCGCGGGGCTGAGAGGAGGGCGCGGCCATGACCGCCCTCGACCGTAGGAACCTGTCCGGGTAATGCCGGCGAAGGAAGCGAGGGAGGCTTCATCATGTCCCAGTCGAAGATCGGCCGGAAGACCGGAACCGCCGCCAACCCCACTCCGAAGCGTCGCTGGCGCGTCGTGGACATCGTCACCGCGGCGGTGCTGGGCGTCGCCACGGGCCTGGTGTTCGTGGTGTGGAACATCGTCGGCGGCGCCTGGTTCGAGGCCGCCGACGCGCTGACCCCGGGCCTGGGTGGCCTGGCCGTCGGCCCGTGGCTGTTGGGCGGTGTGCTGGGTGGCCTGATCATCCGGAAGCCGGGCGCCGCGATTTTCGTGGAGGTCCTCGCGGCGTCGGTGTCGGCGGCCGTCGGCAACCAGTGGGGCATTTCGACGTTGTACTCGGGCCTGGCCCAGGGCCTCGGCGCGGAGCTCATCTTCCTGCTGTTCGGTTACCGCAGGTTCTCCCTGCCGGTCTCCATGCTGGCGGGCGCCCTGGCCGGCATCGGCGCGTTCACCCTGGAGCTGTTCACCTCGGGCAACTTGGCGCGAACCATCGAGTTCAACGCCATCTACGCGACGTGCCTGGTCATCTCCGGCGCCGTCCTGGCCGGCCTGGTGGGTTGGCTGCTGGTCCGTGCGCTCGCGGGCACCGGCGCCCTCGATCGCTTCGCCGCGGGCCGGGAGCGCCGCGGCGAGGTGTGACCGTGGCCCATATTTCCGCCCGCGGTTACGGGTGGCGGCATGCGGGCCGCCGTCGCGCCGCGCTTTCCGACGTCACCCTGGACATCCCGCCGGGGGAGAAGGTCCTGCTGTTGGGGCCGTCCGGGGCGGGCAAGTCGACGTTGCTGGCGGCCATCGCGGGTGTTCTCGGTGATGACGACGACGGCGAACGCACCGGTTCCATCTCCGTCGGCGGCGAGGCCGTCCATCCGGGCGTCGTGGGGCTGGTGCTCCAGGACCCGGATTCCCAGGTGATTTCCGCGCGCGTCGGCGACGACGTCGCGTTCGGGGCGGAGAACCTCGGCGTCGACCGGGACGAGATTTGGCGCCGCGTGCGCCGCTCCCTGGATCTGGTGGGGCTCGACCTGCCGCTGGACCACCCGACCTCGGAGCTGTCCGGCGGCCAGAAGCAGCGCCTCGCCCTGGCGGGCGTACTGGCGATGGGCGCGCGGGTCATCTGCCTCGACGAGCCGACCGCCAACATCGACCATGCGGGCGTCGCCGAGGTCCGCGACGCCGCCGTCCGCGCCGCCGAGGCCACCGGCGCCACGCTGCTCGTCGTCGAGCACCGCGTCGACGCGTGGGTCGACCATGTCGACCGGGTGCTCGTCATC
>DUOR01000265.1 GCA_012838715.1 Actinomycetales bacterium | reverse complement strand
GCCTCCGCCGACCCGGTCGCCGACCCCGATTCCGCCGACGGTGGCGCCGCCGCCTCCGGCCCGGTCAGCCTGCCGGGCCTGCCGGACCTGGACGCCCCGGCAATTTCCGTGCCGGGCATCGTCGCCGCCCAGATTGCCGTGCTGGACCTGCTGTCGCTGCAGGGCATCAAGGCCGACGCCGCCGCGGCGATCGGTCACTCGCAGGGCGTGCTCGGCGTCGCCGCCGCCCAGAATCCGGAGCGCGCCGGCGATGTGCTGGCGCTCGCCGAGATCATCGGCGTGGCCGTCGCCCGCCAGGGCCGCGTGTCCGGCATGACCGCCGTGAAGGAGTCCAGCTCCTCGCAGGGCACCAACGTCGCGGGCGTCTCCTACCCGATGATGTCCGTCAACGGCGCGACCGCCGAGCAGGTGCAGCCGCTGCTGGCCGGTGACGCGGTCATCGGCCTGCGCAACAACCGCAAGACCGTCGTCGTCGTGGGCACCCCGGCCGACCTGCGCGCCACGGAGACCAACCTGGACCGCGCCGCGAAGAAGGACGCCGCCGAGCTGGCCGACAAGCTGCGCGGCGGTTCGCCGTTCACGCCGACCTGCTCGCCGCTGCGCATTTCCGCCGGTTTCCACCACCCGGCGATGGCGCCGGCGGTGGAGGAGGCCGTGGAGCTGGCGGCGGCCATCGGCATCGACGAGGCCTTCGCCCGCCCGCTCGCCGAGAAGACCCTGACGGAGGCCGTGGATTGGCCGGCCGACGTCGCCGCCGTGACCGACGGCACCGAGGCTTCGGCGCAGTGGGTGCTGGAGATGGGCCCGGGCACCGGCATGTCGCCGCTGACCCGTGCGCTGCTGCAGGGCACGGGCGTCGGCGTCATCACCGTCGCCGTGGACCAGGGCCAGGCGGAGCTGTTCGAGCCGGGTTCCGCCCCGGCCGCCCCGGCCACGTGGGACGTCTACGCGCCGCGCCTGGTCACCCGTGACGGCCGCGCCCGCGTCGAGACGAAGTTCACCGACGCCACCGGCCGTTCCCCGATTCTGCTGGGCGGCATGACGCCGACCACCGTCGACCCGGCCATCGTCGCCGCGGCGGCGAACGCCGGTTTCTGGGCGGAGCTGGCCGGTGGCGGCCAGGTCACCCCGGAGATTTTCAACGAGAACGTCGCGCGCCTGCACGAGCTCCTCGACGAGGGCGCGTCCGCGCAGTTCAACACGATGTTCCTGGACCCGTACCTGTGGGGCATGCACATCGGTTCGCGTCGCCTGGTGCAGCGCGCGGTGGCCGCGGGCCGCCCGATTGACGGCGTCACCGTTTCCGCGGGCATCCCGGAGACCGACGAGGCCGTGTCGCTGGTGCGCGAGCTGCGCGCCGGCGGTATCCCGCACGTGTCCTTCAAGCCGGGCACCGTGAAGCAGATCAAGCAGGTCCTGGCCATCGCCGATGCGCTGGCGGAGGACGCGGAGCTTTCCGACGTGCCGGTCATCATCCAGGTGGAGGGCGGCCGCGCCGGCGGCCACCACTCCTGGGAGGAGCTGGACGATCTGCTGATCGCCACCTACGCCGACATCCGCGCCCGCGACAACGCGGTGCTGTCGGTCGGCGGCGGCATCGGTCGTCCGGAGCAGGCGGCGGAGTACCTGCTGGGCCGTTGGTCCGAGAAGCACGGTTACCCGGCCATGCCGGTCGACTCCATCATCATCGGTACGGCCGCGATGGCCGCCAAGGAGTCCACCGCGTCCTCGGGCGTGAAGAAGATGCTGGTGGAGACCAAGGGCACCGACGCCTGGGTCCCGGCCGGCGGCGCCGAGGAGGGCATGGCCTCCGGTCGCTCGCAGCTGGGCGCGGACATCCACGAGATCGACAACGCCGCCGCGCGTGCGGGCCGTCTGCTGGACGAGGTCGCCAACGACGCCGAGGCCGTGGCCGAGCGCCGCGAGGAGATCATCGCCGCCATCAACGGCACGGCGAAGCCGTACTTCGGTGACGTCGAGGGCATGACGTACCGCGAGGTGCTGGACCGTTACGTCGAGCTGTCCGCCCCGGACGGGGAGTTCCTGGATCCGTCCTGGGCCGCCCGCTTCTCCCTCATCCTCGACCGTTTCGAGGCCCGTCTGTCCGACGCCGACGACGGCGAGTTCGATTCGGTCCGCACCGCGTCCGGTGCGGAGACCACCCCGGCCGCCGTCGCCGAGATGGCCGCCGCCTACGACCTGGATCAGCCGCTGCACCCGGCGGACGTGACGCACTTCCTCACCGAGGCGTGCCGCACCCCGGGCAAGCCGGTCGCGTTCGTGCCGGTCATCGACGCCGAGGTGCGCCGCTGGTGGCGCTCCGACTCGCTGTGGCAGGCCCACGACGAGCGTTACGACGCCGACGGCGTCTGCATCATCCCGGGCACCGCCGCCGTCGCGGGCATCACCGCCGCGGACGTCCCGGTCGCCGAGATCCTCGGTTCCTTCGAGCAGGCCGCGGCCGATGAGCTGGCCGGGCAGGCCAAGCACGCCGAGTCCGCCGACGTCCTCGGCTCCGTCGAGCGCGTCCTGGGCGCCCCGGTCATCCGTTGGGCCGGCCGCCAGCAGGCGAACCCGGCGCAGCAGCTGGGCAAGCCCTCCGAGTGGGAGCTTGCCGACGACGCCGCTTCGGCCACCCACGCCGGCACGGGCGCCCGCCTGTCCGCCGATTCCGCCGACGCCGGTTCGGTCACCCTGACCGTGCCGCTGGAGGGTTCGGGCGGCTCGAACGAGCTGACCCTGACCTTCGACGCGTCCGGCCCGGCCGGCACCCTGCCGGTCATTTCCGTGGAGGACGCCGCCGCGTCGATGCGCGCCCTGACCGCCATCGCGGCGGGCGGCACCCTGCCGGAGGTCACCGACGGCGTCGCCGAGTGGGAGTCCACCTGGACCACCGCCGCGGCCGCCGACCACGGCACCGTCACCGGCGCTTCCGGCCGCACCGCGCCGGACGCCCTGGTGGGCCATGCCTGGCCGGCCATCTTCTCCTGCGTCGCCGACGCGACCACCGAGTCGGGTATCCCGGTCGTCGAGGGCATGCTGGCCCTGGTCCACCTGGAGCACCACGTCCGCCTGGTCACCGCCGCCGACGCGGACAACGCCGCCGAGGCCGGTCCGTCGCTGCTTGCCGACGGCACCCGCCTGGCCATCACCGCCCACTGCGACGAGGTCGCGGACACGGAGATGGGCCGCGTGGTCCTGGTGCGCGCGGAGATCCGCGACGCCGCCGCCGACGCCGGCGAGGACGGCGAGGGCAACCTCGTCGCCACCCTGTCCGAGCGGTTCGCCATCCGCGGCCGCAACGGCGACACCCCGGCGCAGGTGAACACCACCCCGCTGCCGACCGTCACGGACACCCCGCGCAGCCACCGTGCCACCGTCAAGGTGACCGCGCCGCGCACCCTGGTCCCGTTCGCCACGGTTTCCGGCGACCGCAACCCGATTCACGTCGACGACCGCGCCGCCATGCTGGCGGGCCTGCCGGGCGTCATCGTCCACGGCATGTGGCTGTCCGCCGCCGCCGAGCACGCCGCCATCGCGGAGTCCTCGGCCGGCCTGGGCGACCGCGTCACCGAGTTCACCGCGACCATGCTGTCCCCGGTCCTGCCGGGCCAGGAGGTCACCTTCACCGTCGAGCGCAAGGGCATCGATTCCCGCCCGGGCAACGGCGAGGTCCGCGAGGTCATGGCCACCGTCGACGGTGAGCCGGTCCTGCAGGCCACGGCCGTCATCGCCGCGCCGACCACGTTCTACGCGTTCCCGGGCCAGGGCATCCAGTCGAAGGGCATGGGCCTGGAGGCGCGCACCAACTCCGCCGCCGCCCGCTCCGTGTGGGACGAGGCCGACCGCGTCACCCGCGAGAACCTCGGCTTCTCCGTGCTGGCCATCGTCCGGGACAACCCGACCGAGGTCACCGTCAAGGGCCGCCGTTTCCACCACCCGGAGGGCGTGCTCAACCTGACCCAGTTCACCCAGGTGTCCATGGCGACCCTGGGCCTGGCGCAGGCCGCCGAGCTGCGCGAGGCCGGCGTGATGGACGAGGAGGCCTACTTCGCGGGCCACTCCGTCGGCGAGTACAACGCGCTCGCCGCGTTCGCCGGCGTCCTCGACGCCGCCGCCGTCCTGGAGGTCGTGTACCACCGCGGCCTGACCATGCACTCCCTGGTGCCGCGCGACGAGAACGGCCGCTCCAACTACGGCCTGGCCGCGCTGCGCCCGGACAAGTGCGGCGTCGCCGAGTCCGACGTGGAGGAGTTCGTCAACGGCATCGCCGAGAAGTCCGGCGAGTTCCTCGAGGTCGTCAACCACAACCTGGCGGGCAAGCAGTACGCCGTCGCCGGCACCGTCGCCGGCCTGAAGGCGCTGCAGGCCGCGGCCAACGAGGCCGCCCCGGACGGGAAGGCGTACGTCCGCATCCCGGGCATCGACGTCCCGTTCCACTCGGCCGTCCTGCGTGACGGCGTCGACGAGTTCCGCGGCCACCTCGACCGTCTGCTGCCGGACGAGGTCGACCCGGAGGCCCTCGTCGGCCGCTACATCCCGAACCTGACCGCCACGCAGTTCGCGCTGACGGAGGAGTTCGTCCGCCAGATGGCGGAGGTCGCGGAGTCGAAGATCCTCGACGACATCCTCGCCGACTTCGGCGCCGCCGCCGCGAAGCCGGGCCGCCTGGCCCGCACCCTGCTGGTGGAGCTGCTCGCGTGGCAGTTCTGCTCGCCGGTGCGCTGGATCGAGACCCAGGACCTGGTCATGGGCGACCTCGACGTCAACCGCATCATCGAGGTGGGCGTGGGCACCGCCCCGACCATCGCGAACCTGGCGGCCCGCACCGCGTCGCTGCCGCGCCACGCCGACCGCGACATCACCGTCTGGAACGTGGAGCGCGACCGCGATCAGGTCTTCGCCCGCGATGAGGCGCGCGCCGAGG
>DUOR01000264.1 GCA_012838715.1 Actinomycetales bacterium | reverse complement strand
CGCGGCTCACGACTGGGACGCGGCCCGCCATCATCGGAATCACCGGAACCACCCGCGGCGCCCGGCTCGCCGGTGGAGCCGTCGGCACGCGTCGGGTTCGGGCGGTGCTCCGTCGGCGAATCCGCCTCCGCACCACCGTCCTGCGCCATCGCGTCGGCCGAGGACTCATCGGCGCGGGCATCCGCGCCCCCGTCGTCCGCGCACCCCGCAAGCAACGCGAGCCCAGCCATCAACGCCGCCGCAACACCAAACCGTGACCGTACCGCCCACCCATTCATGCCATCGAATCTACCCACGTTCACCTGAATGAATGCGGGAAGGGATGCAATCGTGGGCCCTCTCTCCGCGGAATCGGGCCATACTGGGTTCCACACGCCTAGACGCGGGGAGCCGTGCTGCTGCGCACCGTCCTCCGCGTCGACGGCACCGCCGACGTACATCGCGCCCGGGAGTTTCAATGGCTGACGGAATCGAGTTCCACCCGCATGAGAGGGAGTTGATTCGACGCTGGCACGAGGCCCACATCCGCGCAGCGGAGGCGTCCGATGATTTCAAGCGGGGCTGGCGCGCCGCCAACATCACTCCCCAAGCCGACGAAGCCCAGCAGTTCATCGACGCGCTGCGTCGAA
Organism: Actinomycetales bacterium; assembly: GCA_012838715.1. GTDB lineage: Bacteria > Actinomycetota > Actinomycetes > Mycobacteriales > Mycobacteriaceae > Corynebacterium. The sequence continues at coordinate 4,506 of DUOR01000264.1, read as the reverse complement.
CCCGGGATCTCGGAGCATTCCAAATCGGCACCGATCGCTGGGTCCGCAGCTTCAGGTCCGGTTACGCCGGTTTCAGCGGCCAAATGGTCATCAACCAGATCAACAAGAGGGCCCCGGATCCGGATGCCGCAGTCACCGTGTTGCTCGATGTCTTGTCGGTGCCGACCGATATCGGCGACGCTGTGCGCAAGATTCGCGTGCTCGCGGATTATCTGGAGTCGCTGAAGGTCGGGGCCCATCCGAACCCGGCGCGTGCTCCGTTCGTCGCTTCGTACTACTGGGGACTGGCCGAACCCGGAACCTGGCCGGTCGCATGGCCGAAATCAACCGCCTACGTGGACTATTGCACCGGTATCACGGGTTATGCGGATCAAGGTCACCGATACTTCGAACTGTACCGAGTCGCAACCGAGTTGGATGGCAACGTCGTTCGATTCGAAGAAGTCGCCGCCTGGTGGGCCGACGAGCACCACATTTTCGTCGATGAGGTTCTCTGCGACCGGTCAGCGTGGCGAGTGAATACGCTCCGGGAGACCGATGACCCCGAGATCTACCGGCGAAATGCCCAAGCACTTGTGAACGTTTCCGCCCACCTCGGCGATTCACTCGAATCGGAAATTTCGGCCGCCGCGGGAAGAACACTGAAGGCCCGTAAACCCTCGGTGATGTGGCAGGAGGTGCGGCCCCGCGGCGACCTCTGGGTCGATTGGCGGGTTCCGGACACCTACGGCCTCGCCATCCGATTGTGGCTCAACGCCCACGGGCTGGCCATCGGGTTGCGGCCTTTCGTCACGGGCGATGCCGGCGCGACCGAGAACGCAGTCGCGGTCATTGAGGGGAACCCCGTGCCCGGCTACGAGGTGATCGCCGGAGGCCGCTCCAAAACAGGCGTCGACAAAGGATTCGTGGGCGGTGGAACCGGGGAAGTGATGTATGGCCGATGGTTCGACAAAAGCGAATTTCCGTCCCTTGACCTGTCGGCCGAACTGGTGCGCGCCGCAAAAGACGTGGCGCCGCTCATTGCCAAGCTCACTGGGGAAGACGATGCAGGAGCCGCCGACGACGACCTCGCGGATCTCGTCGCGGAATTCAAGGCCTCGGGATATCCGACGGAAGACGATGAGCAGCATCGTGCGGGCCGTCGCGAATTCGCGAAGATCATCGATCGAGGACAACTCCAGGTCTCCGATCCCGCGGAGATTCGCCGGATCTGGAACACGCGACGGTACGGGTCGACGGGACCGATGTCCGTTCTCAACACGAGCCTTCGGGATGCGGATGACCGCGAATACGATCGCATCATTGCCACGATTGATTACCTGTGCTGGGATGACGACCCCGCGGCAACGAGAATCGACAAAGTTCTCACCGACGAAAAACTGAAGGTCCGGGGTCTCGGCGAATCAGTGATAATGAAGCTGCTGGCCATCGCACATCCCGAGCAGTTCATCACCGTCTATCCCTTCACCGGATCCAAGGGAAAGCTGAGGATGCTCCGCGAACTGGGACTCGAGGCTCCCGATGCGGTGTCGCGGGGTGAGCTCCAGGTGAAAGCCAACGACATGTTGCGCGCACGCCTCGACCATCACTTCCCCGGCGACCCCTGGGGCATCGGTTCCTTCCTTTATTGGCTTACGGAGCGCGAAGATGAACAACCCCCGGAAACCGAGGCGGATCCGCTTGATGATTTAGCGGACGAGCTGCTCGTCGACCGGAAATTCATCGACGACATCATCGCCCTCCTCGAGGACAAGGGACAGGTGGTGTTCTACGGGCCTCCCGGAACCGGTAAGACGTACTTCGCCCGCAAGTTGGCGGCGGCATTGGTCCCCGACGTCGAGCGCCGGCCCATCGTTCAATTCCACCCCTCGACGTCGTACGAGGATTTCTTTGAGGGGTACCGTCCGGAAACCGATCTCGAGGGAGCGATGACGTACCGGCTCAAGAAGGGGCCGCTGGCTGACCTCGCCACCCGGGCGGCGGATTCCTCACGGCTTCGGCACGTGATGATCATCGACGAAATCAACCGTGCGAATCTCCCCAAGGTACTCGGCGAATTGCTGTTCCTCCTCGAGTACCGGAACACCCCGGTCCGTACCCTGTACCGACCGGACGACCCATTCATACTGCCGAAGAACGTCTGGTTCATCGGGACCATGAACACCGCGGATCGTTCCATCGCATTGATCGATGCCGCCCTGCGCCGCCGTTTCCACTTCGTCCCGTTCTTCCCGAACCACGGGAACATGGCGGGGCTCCTCGATCGCTGGCTTGAGCGCAATGAAGAGCCGGCGTGGGTCGGTGAGCTGGTTCAGCAAGTCAACGCCGAACTCGCGGAAGAACTCGGCGGACCGCACTTGCAGCTAGGCGCCAGCCACTTCATGAAGCGCGGTCTCGACAAAGAGAAGATGCGCCGAATCTGGGAGTACAACATCGGTCCATTCATCGACGATCAGTTCTTCGGGGATCCCGAACGAATTGCGCGATTCAGTTTCGACGAGGTGCTGAAACGCTACGAAGACAGCCTCGCGGGCGAATCGGTACAAGACGTCCCGTCCGGCGTCGATGAGGAAAGCTGACGACCATGGTCGTCCTGGCCGAACACTCCACAGCGGATCTGGATATCAGTCGTCGGCAAGCGGAGGGGCTCCAGCGATCCGGGTTCGTCAACGTGAGCCCCGCTGCCGGCGACCGGTGGACCATCAAAACCACGTCTTACGTCGGCTCACTGGTCACGGAGGGCGTGGAACTGCTCATTCGGCCCAAGATCAACCCGGAGAACCTCTTTCTTCTACTGGAACCCGGGCTTCCAGAGAATGCGTGGAGACGGGAGGCCTTCGCGTACGGGGAATCCTCGAACTTGCTGCCCTCGGTGATCGCGTTCTTCGCCCGGGCAGTTGAAACCACCCTCGGCCGTGGACTGCTCCGTTCCTACGAAACACGGCACGAAGATCTGGTCGCGTTGCGAGGGCGGATGGATCTGCCCGGTCAGTTTCGGAACGCGGGACTGATGTCGCCGGTTGCCTGCACCTTCGACGAGTACTCGCAGAACACGGCGGAGAACCACGCATTGCGGGCCGCCGTCCGGTTTTCGCTTCGCGTTCCCCGCCTTCACCCGGAAGTCCGCCAGCGTCTCATGCGCCAACTCGCGGCGCTGGAAGACGTCGATGACGTGGCCGTCTCCCCCGAGCACATCGACGGAATCCACATGACCCGCTTGAACGAGCATTACCGCCCTGCGCTCCGGCTCGCGCGGCTGATCCTCGCGAATCTGTCGCTGACGGACGCGCACGGTTCCACCTTCGCGCAATCATTCATGGTCGACATGAACGACTTGTTCCAGAGGTTCGTGACGGAGCGCCTCAGTCATGTGCTGCATGGGCGGGTCGACGTTTCGGCCGAACCGACGCAATACCTCGGCGTCGGCAGGCAAATTCCCATGCAGCCCGATCTCGTGTTCAAAGGTCTCGATGGGGTGCCCCGGTTGGTCGGTGACATCAAGTACAAGTTGGCCGGCGACGCCCAGGCACGCAGCCAGGACCATTACCAGTTGTTGGCGTACACGACGGCGATGGGATTGCCCGAGGGAATCCTCATCTACTGCAGCGTTGAGGAAGGCGGAGCCAAGCGCACCGTTCCGGTCCGCAACGCCGCCAAGCGGTTGACGGTTCAGGCGCTGGACTTCGCCGGATCTCCTCGGCACGTGAACCGGCAGATTGAGATGCTTGCCGACGACGTAATCGCCGCGATGAGCCACGCTCATCGGCGTACTTGAGGGCCGGGCCACCGTGTGGCACACCGGCACGGTCCCCGGCTACTTCTCCGCCGTGTACCTCGACGCGGAATCCGGTGACGGCGCGGTGGTCCTGCTCGGCGTCGCGGCGCTGGTGCTGATGCTCGGCTGGCTGGGGCGCCGGCGCCTGCGGCCGGTGGCGTGGATTCTGCTCGCGGTGGTCGTGGTCGCCGCGGCGCTCATCGCCGCTCCCCTGCTGATGGGCGTACCACTCCGGTACTTCTGGCTCTGGGAGCCCGGCGTCGTCCTGGCCGCGGCGGCGGTGCCCGTCGCGATGCTCCTCGCGGCGGCGATGGCCGCGGGGAGCAGGGGTCGGGGCCGCGGCCGTCAGACGCAGAGCCCGTCGCCGGTCCCGCGCCCGCAGATGGGGTAGCTCGTGGCTTCGGTGACCTCGTACCCGTCGGCCGTCTCCTCGAGGAAGATTTCCACGCGCTCGCCGCGGACGGAATCGTCCGGCAAGCCGAGGACGTCCACGCGGTACACCAGCACGTCGTGGGCCGGGGTCTCCACGAGCGTGGCCCGCGGTCCGGCGCCGCCACCGCTCCGGGCGGCGCGCGCCTCACCGATCTCGCGGGCGAGATCCTCGGCGTCGGCCGCGTCGGAGTCGGCCGCGATGCCCGCCGCCTCGGACGTGATGTCCTGGCCTTCATCCGGGATGTACGCCAGGTAGCTCGAGTTGACCCAGCCCACGCCGTCGGAAAGCTCCACTTCGG
>DUOR01000263.1 GCA_012838715.1 Actinomycetales bacterium | reverse complement strand
CTCGGCGGCGACGACGCGCCGACGCTCAACGGCCTACTCGACCGGGGGCTGCTCGGCCGACGGTTCCTCGGCCGGGGGCTCGTCAACCGGCGGCTTGTCCACGGGAGGCTCGTCACCCGGCGGCTCGTCGACCGGGGCGCACGGGTCGTAGTAGACGCTGGAGTCCTCCATCTGGTACCTGCCGTGAGAGGGACCGAAAGGAACCATCTCCGACTGTTGCGCCATTGAAGAGCCACCACCGCTACCTCCGCCCGCGATGATTATGATCTGATTGTCGGGGAACTCCCAGTCATCCGTACATACGTCAACGTACTCCCCGGGGAAGTGCGGATAACCCGGGAAGGGCGGGTACGGATACCACTTTCCGTCCGCATGCTCGTACCAACCGGGAAGGAAGTCCGCGTTGGTCATTTCGGCCATGGGAACGTAAGCATCATTGTCCGCATCCGGACTGCCGTCGATGACCCATTCACTCTTGTCATTGTCCCAGGACCAGTCGGAACCGACGTAGGGATCATCCTCAAAATGCCGAACCTTCCGATACCACTGCCCCGATTCCTCGTCGTAGTAATAATTCGGGTTATTTTCGAAAAATTCAAGAAGGTCGGGGTCGGGCTCAATGCCAAGAGGAACATCCTCTTCGGAAACGGGGCCTACCCCGACTGGCGGATTTCCGTCAGTAATGTACTGATCGCGGTTGAAGATTCCGTCGTCTTCGATGATCATGACGTCACCCTCAGGCCCAACGCGATGTTCCAGGCTCAATGACTCGTGTGCCTCGGACTCGGATTCTTCGGCAGACGTTTCCGCCGCCGAGGTCGCGGCAGACGAGGCCCCTTCAGCCTCGGACGCGGTCGACGACGGCGCGGACGACTCCGACGGAGTGGTGGCCGGAGCCGACTGCGTCGGCGCGGGATCAGTGTTCGCGGTGCTCGGGGTGGATGCAACCGGTGCAGGCTCCTGCGTCACGGCCGGTGCGGTCGCGGTGGTCTGGCCGGCCGGAGCCTCATCGGCGACGGGCTCGGCAACGGCAAATGGGGCAATGGCGATCGTCAACCCGGCCGCACCGAATGCGGCCAGCGTCGACTTCCAACGGGAATTCATACGGGACTCCTACGAAAAGAGAACTGGCGAAGACTCGCAACGGCCCCCTTTTACCCAGGCCAGGGCACCGTCGCTTGCCTTTAATATTATTCACCAATTGCCCGACGTAAAGCGACACAGTATTGCCATCACCTATTATTTTCGCCGCGGCGCGCCGTCTTAGCCTGCCGACAGCCCCCTCCCCCACCAAACCCCAATTCCCCAAACTTCTCACCAGCAACGTCACCGGCCAAAACCACCAGTCGGTCGAGCGACATTCAATCGGCATTTTTCAGCGTTCCTCCGCGCGACCCGGTCGACCGACCACCACCTACCCCCGAAAGTGCACGTCACACTCAAAACAAGCGGCCCGCCGAACGCGGAAACGTTCGGCGGGCCGCGGGGACGCCAACGGCGTCGGCAAGCTACATCTTGGCGATGAGCTGCGCGATCAGCTTGTTCACCTGCGCCGGGTCGGCCTTGCCGCGGGTGGCCTTCATGACCTGCCCCACGATGGCGCCGGCGACCTTCTTGTTGCCGTCCTTGTACTTCGCCACGATGTCCGGGTTGGCGTCGAGGGCCTCCTGCACGGCGGCCTCCACGGCACCGTCGTCGCGCACGACCTCCAGGCCACGCGCCTTGACCACCTCGTCGACGTCGCCCTCGCCCTCGAGCACGCCGTCGATGGCCTGGCGGGCCAGCTTCGTGGTCAGCTTGCCCTCCTTCACCAGCTCCACCACGCGGGCCACCTGCGCCGGCTCAATCGGCAGCGCCTCCAGCTCCAGGTCCTTCTCGCGGGCCTTCGCCGACAGGTAGTTCACCCACCACGCACGCGCCTCGTCCGGGGTGGTGCCCGCCTCGACGGTCGCGATGATGAGCTCCAGCGCACCCGCGTTCATCAGGTCGCGCATCTCCTCGTCGCGGAGCTTCCACTCCTCCTGGATGCGGGCGCGGCGCACCCACGGCAGCTCCGGCAGCGTCGCCCGGATCTCCTCGACCCACTCGCGCGGGGCGATGACCGGCGGCAGGTCCGGATCATTGAAGTAGCGGTAATCCTCCGCCGTCTCCTTGATGCGGCCGGCCGACGTCGAACCGTCGGTCTCCTGGTAGTGGCGGGTCTCCTGGCGGATGGAACCGCCCGCGGTCAGCACCGCGGCCTGGCGCTGCATCTCGTAACGCACCGCCTGCTCCACCGACTTCAGGGAGTTGATGTTCTTCGTCTCGGTGCGGGTGCCCAACTCCTCCTGGCCCACCGGGCGCAGCGACAGGTTCGAGTCGACGCGCATCGACCCCTGGTCCATGCGCGCATCGGACACGCCCAGCGCCTTCACCAGGTCGCGCAGCGCCGACACGTACGCGCGGGCGACCTCCGGGGCACGCTCGCCGGCGCCCTCAATCGGCTTGGTCACGATCTCGATGAGCGGCACGCCCGCGCGGTTGCAGTCCACCAGCGAACGCGTCGCGCCATGGATGCGGCCCGACGTGCCGCCCAGGTGGGTCAGCTTGCCGGTGTCCTCCTCCATGTGGGCGCGCTCGATCTCGATGCGCCACTCGGTGCCGTCGTCCAGCACGATGTCCAGGTGGCCGTCGTGCGCGATCGGCTCGTCGTACTGGGAAATCTGGTAGTTCTTCGGCTGGTCCGGGTAGAAGTAGTTCTTCCGGGCGAACCGCGACAACTCCGCGATTTCGCAGTTCAGCGCGAGACCAATCTTGATGGCCCACTCCACGCCCGTCTTGTTCACCACCGGCAGCGCGCCCGGCAGGCCCAGGCTGCACGGGTCGACGTTGCTGTTGGGGGCGGCGCCGAAATTGGCGGAGGAGGAAGAGAACATCTTGGTCTTCGTCGACAGCTCGACGTGCACCTCCATGCCCATCACGGGGTCGAAGCGCTCGAGGACCTCGTCGTAGTCCATCAGATCATCAGCGTAGGCGGCGGTCATGGTCGTTCATGCTACCCCGGCTACCCTTGGGTCTCGTGCCCGGCCCCAATGATCATCCGCCCATTCCCCCGACGTCGCGCCGCAGCATGCCGGCCTTCCGCGACGGCGCCCACCGCACCGGTGGCGCGGGCGCATTCTCGGGCGGGTTGGCGGCGGCGTCGGCCCTGGATGCGGGCGCCTCGCTTTACGACGCCGTCCGCCCCGGCTACCCGCCGGAAGTCCTCTCCCTGCTGCCCGCGGCGCCCCTTGACGTCGTCGACGTGGGGGCGGGGACCGGGAAGCTGACCGCGGCGCTGGCGGCCGCCGGCCATCGCGTCACGGCGGTCGAGCCCAGCGCCGCCATGCTCGACGAACTCGCCGTCGCCTGCCCCGGCGTCCCGTGCCTGCGGGCCACCGCCGAAGCCACCGGCCTCGCCGACGATTCCGCCGACGCCATCGCCTGCGCCCAAACGTGGCACTGGGTCGACGTGCCGGCGGCCTCCGCGGAGTTCGCCCGCGTCCTGCGGCCCGGCGGCGTCGCGGTGCTCGTGTGGAACACCCTCGACGTCCGCGTGCCCTGGGTGCACCGGCTGACGCGCATCATGCACGCGGGGGACGTCCAGAAACCCGGCTTCGTCCCCGACGTCGCCCCTCCCCTGCGCATCGACCGGGAACTGCGCCTCGAATGGGAGCAGCGGCTCACGCCGGAGCAGATCATCCTCCTCGCCCGCACCCGCTCCTACTGGCTGCGCGCGAAGGACGCCACGCGCGAAAAAGTGGAGGCGAACCTGAGGTGGTACCTGTACGACCACCTCGGGTTCGCCCCCGGGGAAAAGGTTGGGCTGCCCTACCGCTGCGACGCCTTCGCGCTGCGGGCGGACTGAGGCCCGGTTAACCGAACAGCGCCTGCGCGGTGCGGTAGCGGCGCTCCGGCACGGTCTTCAGCTCGGCGACGGCGTCGTCGATGCTGATGCGGTTGATGTGCTCGCCCTGCAGCGCCACGATCTTGCCGAAGTCGCCCTCGTGCACCGCGCGCGCCGCGTGGACGCCGTATCGGGTGGCCAGGACGCGGTCGTAGGCCGTCGGGGTGCCGCCGCGCTGGATGTGGCCCAGGACGGTGGTGCGCACGTCGTAGCCGGTGCGGTTCTTGATTTCGTCGCCGATGACCTGGCCGATGCCGGTGAAGGTCTGGTGGCCGAACTGGTCGACGCCGCCCTCGGAGATTTCCATCGTGCCTTCCTTGGGCATGGCGCCCTCGGCGACGACGATGATGCCGTACTTCTCGCCCATCTGGAAGCGGCGCTCCATGTGCTTGCAGATGACGTTGATGTCGAACGGATCTTCCGGGATCACGATGTAGTGCGCGCCGCCGGCCATGCCCGCGTGCAGCGCGATCCAGCCGACGTGGCGGCCCATGACCTCGACGATCATCACGCGCTGGTGCGACTCGGCGGTGGTGTGCAGGCGGTCGACGGCGTCGGTGGCCACGGCCACCGCGGTGTCGAAGCCGAAGGTGTAGTCGGTGCCGTTGACGTCGTTGTCGATGGTCTTGGGCACGCCCACCACCGGCACGCCGTTGTCCGCCAGCCACTTGCCGGCCTTCAGGGTGCCCTCGCCGCCGATCGGGATGAGGGCGTCGATGCCGGCGTCCGCCAGGTTCTCCTTGATGCGATCCAGCGAGGCCGTCAGGATGTCCGGGTGCACGCGGCCGGTGCCCAGCATGGTGCCGCCGCGCAGCAGCATGCGGTCGATGTTCTCGTCGTCGTACAGCTGGACCCTGCGGTCTTCCATCAACCCGATCCAGCCGTCCTCGAAACCGACGACGGTGGAACCGTATTCGGAGCTGGCGGTGCGGACGATGGCACGGATGACGGCGTTGAGGCCGGGGCAGTCGCCACCGGAAGTCAGGGTCGCAATTCGCATGTCCCCCACTGTAGCCGCGCCATGCCTGCGCCGCGCTTCGGGCATGGGGTGCCCGGGGAGGGTGCGCCGGGGCGTCGGAAAGCGCATTGCGGCGGCGGTGAAGGGCGCGCTTTACGACGCCGGCTGCGGCCTCCGGAACCCGGTCACGGCGATGAAGCCGATGACCAGGACGCTGGCGTGGAGCAGCAGCGCCGCACCGAAAACCGCCGGCCCGGCGCCCGCCGCCTGGCCCACCGCGATGAAGGCGGCCGTGGCGGCGGAACCGATGACCGCGCCCACCTGGCGGGAGGTGTTGTACACGCCCGAACCGGCGCCCGCGATGGCCGGGTCCAGGCCGCGCATGGTGATGGTGGAGTTCGGCCCCCACACGAATGAATTGCCGATGCCCAGCAGCAGCGCCACGGCTGCCACCGCCCACACGGGGATGCCGTCGCGGAGGACGCCCCACATGGCGACGTGGCCGGTGATCATCGCGCCGAAACCGATCATGGACAGCAGGTTCGGCTTCACCTTCTCCACCATCGACCCGACGAAGGGGGCGAGCACGCCCGCCAGCAGCGCCATCGGGGCGATGGTCAGGCCGGCCTCGAAGGCGTCCAGGCCGTGGTGGGTCTGCAGGAACAGCATGATCGGCAGGGCGAAGGACGCGGTGGCGAAGGCCATCGTCGAAATCGCCAGCGAACCGCGGGCGAAGTTGCCGTCCCGGAACAGGCGCAGCGGCACCAGCGCCTCCACCCCGCGGCGCGGCGCCGACCGCTGCAGCCGTTGGAAGGCGACGAAGCCGACGACGGAACCGCCCAGCAGCACCCACACCCACGGCGCCCAGCCCGCCGCCTGGCCCTGCTGCAGGCCGACGACGAGGGCGCTCATCGCCAGCATCGACACCACGACGCCCGCGACGTCGAAGCTCCGCGACGTCGACGGCAGGTCCGGCACCCACAGGCCGATGAGGATCACCGACAGGATGCCGAAGGGGATGTTGATGAAGAAGATCCACTCCCAGCCGAGGGACGAGGTGAGGAAGCCGCCGAGGAGGGGGCCCGTCAGCGTCGCCAAGCCGGCGACCGCGCCCCACCAGCCCATGGCCACGCCACGGCGTTCCGCCGGGAAGATGCGGGTGATGATGGCCAGCGTCTGCGGCGCGATGAGGCTCGCGCCCAGGCCCTGCACGAAGCGGGCGGCGACCAGGGATTCGATGGAGTCCGCCAGGCCGCACCACAGCGACGACAGCGTGAACACGGTGATGCCGACCTGGTACACGCGCTTCTGGCCGAACTGGTCCCCCAGCCGGCCGGTGACCAGCAGCGGCACCGCGTACGCCAGCAGATACGCCGACGTGACCCAGATGACCGACGCGTAATCCGTGTCGAAGGCGCCCATGATCTCCGGCGTCGCGACCGACACGATCGACTGGTCCAGGAGATTCATGAAGAACCCGATGCACAGGGCGAACAGCGCCAGGTACGCCTGCTTCGGCGGCAGATGGAACTGCCCCTGGGCGGCGGGCGCGCCGGCGCCCGTTCCCCGGGTCCCGCGCACGTCCACGTCCCTCGAATCGGCCATGACCGGGGACTCTACCGGGCCATCGAACGGGTGCGCCAAAAAGCCGCCGGGCGCATCCACTGGTGGG
>DUOR01000262.1 GCA_012838715.1 Actinomycetales bacterium | reverse complement strand
TACTGGTTCTGACCACCCCGCTGCTGCTGTCCATCGATTGGGTGTCCGCGACGGTGGCGCTGGCGGCGACGCTGCTGCTGGCGCCCCTGTGCGGCGTCGGGCCGCGGCGGATGGCGCGGCGCGGCTGGCCGATTCTGCTGGCCGCGCCGATTTCCGGCATCTCGATGCTGCTGTACGGCAACCCGGACGGCACCGTGCACTGGTCCTTCCTGCTGGCGACGATCACGGACAACTCCATTGCGCTGGCGGTGGCCATCACGATCAGGGTGTTGGCCGTCGGCATGCCCGTGGTGGTGCTGACGGCGGACATCGACCCGACGGACCTCGGCGACGGGCTGGCGCAGGTGCTGAAGCTGCCGTCGCGGTTCGTGCTGGCGTCGGTGGCGGGCGTCCGGCTGATCACGCTGTTCCTCGATGATTGGCGGGCCCTGACCCGCGCCCGCCGAGCCCGCGGCCTGGGCGACCGGGGGCGTGTGAAGCGGTTGTTCGGGCAGGTTTTCGCGCTGCTGGTGTTCGCTTTGCGGCGCGGTTCGAAGTTGTCCACGGCGATGGAGGCCCGCGGTTTCGGCGCGCCGGGCGAGCGGACCTGGGCCCGCGAGTCGACGTTCGGCGCGCGGGACTGGGCGGTGCTGCTGGTGTGCGTGGCCATCGCGGCGGCGTCGCTGGGCGTTGCCGTGGCGCTCGGTGAGTTCAGGTTCCTGGGGGTCGCGTGATTCTGCTGATTGACGGCCGATCCGGGTCGGGGAAGACGACCTTCGCGGCGAAGCTGCGCGGCGTTCTCGGCTGGCCGGTGCTGCACGTGGAGGACGCCTACCCCGGCTGGGACGGCCTGGCCGCGGGGTCGGCGACCGTCGGCGAATCCATGCTCGACCCGGGGATCCTGGGTTTCCGGCGGTGGGATTGGTACGCCGACGACTGGGCCGAATGGGTGCCGACGCCGGTGGGGCCGGCTGGGTCGGCGGCCCCCGGCAGCCTCATCATCGAGGGCTGCGGCGCCTTGACCGAGGCGAATCTCGCGGCGGCGTGTCGCATCGGTGACGGCGAAGTGTGGGGCGTGTGGCTCGACCTCGACGCGGAAACGCGGCACGCGCGCGCCATGGCCCGCGACCCGGAGTTCGATTCGCACTGGGGCATGTGGGCCCGCCAGGAGGACGAGCATTATTCGGTGCACCGGCCCTGGGATTTGGCCGAGTGGATCGTCCGGGTGCGGTAGCGGGGCCCGGCCCTACCCGAGCGTTTCCGCGAAGGCCCCCAACGTCTCGCGCCAGAAGGTGCGGCTGCGGTCGCGGGTGGCTTCGTCGGCAAGCGAGTCGTGGTTGACGGCGACCGTCGACTTTATGGCGCCGTCCTTGCCCGGCGCCTTGGTCTGGACGTTGACGGTGACGCGCGACCCGTCGGCCAGCGGCACCCGCCAGTAGCGCCACGTGTCGGTGTCGCTGATGGTGGGGTCGGCGTCGGCGGGGACGGGCAGGCCGTCGGCGTCGGGGTGGAGGCCGCCGCGGTCGGCGAGCACTCCGTCGATGTGGGCGGCGAAGGCGTCGCGGGCGGCGGTCATGTCGCCGGGCACGGTCTTCGACGCGGACGCCGACCAGTCGCCGTCGCAGCGCTGCCCGACGGCCCGGCGCCCGATGTGCTGCTCGTAATGAACGGTGACGTGCTGCGCCCACCAATCCGGGTTCGACGTTTTCGCCCCGTCCTCGAGGGGGCCGCGCAGCGCGCGGATTTCGGCGGCGGCCAGCGTCGCGATGTCCGGATGCGGCAGCTCCCGCGCACCCCGCTCATCCAGCCACGCCACCCAGCCCGCGGCGTCGCGGCCGGTGGCCCTGCCGAACCGGTCCCGCCCCGCGTTCCGCCCGTTGTCCTGCCCGGACTTCTGCCCCGCGTTCCGCCCATTGTCCTGCGTCATGCCGCCAATCGTAGGGGCATCGCCGGCGGGCGGTCGGGGGAGCGGGCCGCCAATCCGGGCGCTGCGCTAGCGTGACCGGCATGCCCCGCTTTCCGACGCTCACGCGTCCCCGCCGCCCGGCCACCCGCCGGGCAGCCGGGTCCCGGCGTGGTTTGGGGAGGCTCCGGTTGGGTCGCTGCTTCGACGGATTAAATGGCATGTGGTT
>DUOR01000261.1 GCA_012838715.1 Actinomycetales bacterium | reverse complement strand
TACGAATTCACAGGAACCACCCTGCAGCGGTTCCCCCTCCCCGCCGGCGACGTCACCGAACGCGGCCGCCGTCTCGACTCCCTGGCACAGGAGTTGGCGTCGTGGGATCCGGCGAATCTCTTCGACGGCCAGGCTCCGACCCGGGAACTGATCGACGAGGCGCACCGGGAGTACACGCGCATCCGCAATCTCATGATCGCCGAGCAGGAGGAACTCGACTGGGCGGTGTACCACCTCTACGGGTTCACCAGCACCGAGCTGTCCCTGCCGGTCGGCGACGTCGACGGCATCGAACTGGGCACCCGCCCCTTCGAAATCGCCCTGGCCCGCTCCGGCAAGGAAACGGCATGGTTCGAACGCCACCACTCCCACCCGACGACGGAACTGCCCGAGGGGCTGTCGCCGTCGCAAAGCACCGCCTACGCCCGCCGACTGGAACTCATCGACGGCGACCGCAAACTCCGCCTGCTCGAATCCCCCGAATTCAAGCGCCGCTGGGCCGACGACCCCTGGGACAAAAAAGTCACCGACGCCCTGACGTACTGGCTGCTCGGGCGCCTGGAAAGCCGCGACCTGTGGTTCGTCGACGGCGGCGACATGCCCCGGCCGCGCACCATCCGCGAACTGGCCGGCGTCATCGAAACCGACCCCGCCTACGCCGACGTGCTCACCGCCCTGCCCCTGTGGGCCGGCAAAAGGGCCCGGTCGACCACCGACATGCTCATCGCACTGCTCAAAAACGAGCCCGTGCCCTTCCACAAATCCCTGCGCTACCGCAAGGCCGGCGTACGCAAACGCGCCGAATGGGAAGCCACCTGGCAGGCGCAGCGCCTCGAGGACGCCGGCGAAATCACAGCCGCCGACGTGCCCGTGCCCCCGAACTACACCTCCGCTGACATGCCCGCCGCCGTATGGAAGCACCGCGGCAAACTCGACGTGCCCAAGGAACGCTTCATCTCCTACCCCGGGGCCACCCGCGACGGCGACGGCACCGACATCATCGGCTGGGCCGGCTGGAACCACCTCGAACAAGGCCTCGCCCTGATGGCCCTCGTCCACGGAGCCCTCGAAGCCGACGCCGCACCCGAGGACATCGCCGCACTGCTGTCCGGCATGGAAGAACAACTGTTCTGGATCACCATGTGGCACAACGACGTCGACCCACGGCTGGGAATCCGCTTCGGCGACTACCTTCAAAACCAAGTCATCGAAACCGCCAACAAAATCGACATCCCCGCCGAAGACCTGCCGAAATACGCGCCCACCCAGCGCACCCGCAGTCGCAGCCCGCGCACCAAGAAGGAGAACTGACCATGGCCTTCAACCCGTTCGCCGCCGCCTCATCCTCCGCCCCGCTGCTGCGCGACGTCTTCGACATTCCCGAACACAAGTCCCAGACGTTCGTGCTCAAGATCGAAAGCGCGACCGAGGCGTCCCACCTGCGCCAAACCCTGGAAAGCTACGTCGTCACCGACGACATCGCCGCCGCCATGGACCAGGCGCTGGGCTACGTCGAAACCGGCCTGACCACCGGCGACAACCAGGGCGTGTACATCTCCGGCTCCTTCGGCTCCGGTAAGTCGCACTTCATGGCCGTGCTGTGGGCCATCCTCGCCGGCGAGCCGATGACCCGCGAGATCGCCGACCTGCAGCCCTTCATCGCCGACCACCCACGCGCCGTCGACGCGACACTGCTGCAGCTGAAGTTCCACTTCCTCGACTCCGAATCGATCGAAGACACCCTGTTCCGGGGATTCCTCCGCCAAATCGAAGAAACCCACCCTGACGCGGCCCTGCCCGTTTTGCACTCCGCCGACGGACTCTTCCGGGATGCGAACGCGCTCCGCGAAAAGATGGGCGACGAAGCGTTCTTCGCCGCCCTCAACGAGGCCAAGACCCGGCCGGCTGGCCAGACGCTCAGCGACGAAGCCGCAGAAAGCGGCATCGACATGGGCGCCTTCGGCGGGCCGAGGAACGACGGAAGGTGGGACGCACATTCATACGAATCCGCCCAGACCCGGGCTGCCTCCGCCGACGTCGATCACCCCGACGAGGACCAGACGGACAATGCCGTTCGCACCGACAAAGACCACACCCCCGAAGCCAAGCGGTCCGCACTGGTCGCCGCACTGACCGAGACCCTGTTCGCGTCCTACTCCCGCAATTCCACGTGGCTGCCGCTGGACGAGGGCCTCAAGGTCGTCACCGACCACGCGAAAACCCTCGGCTACGACGGCGTCGTCCTGTTCCTAGACGAGCTGATCCTGTGGCTGACGTTCATGATCACCAACCAGGCGAAATTCGATAAGGAAGCGCAAAAGCTGACGCTCCTCGTCGAAAACAACATCGGCACCTTCGCCGTCCCCCTGCTCTCCTTCATCGCCCGCCAGCACTCCCTGTCCTTCTGGCAGGGCGCGACCGCCGAAGCCGGCAAGGCCATGGAACGACGCCGCCAGTCGCTGGCGCACCAGGAAGGCCGCTTCCACAACCTCGAACTTCCCTCGCGCAACCTGCCCAAGATCGCCCACCGACGACTGCTGACGCCCAAACCCGGCCAAGAAGTCGTCCTCGATCGCGCATTCCGCAACATGGAGTTGCGGCCCGAGATCACCAACGTCCTGCTCGATGGCGTCAACACCACCGACAGTCACCTCGCGTCGACCATGGACGCGTTCAAGCTGACCTACCCGTTCTCCCCGGCACTGGTGGACACCCTCGTCCATCTCTCACCGGCCATGCAGCGCGAACGCACCGCCCTGACCGTCATGGAAGCCCTCCTCGTCGAGCACCGCGACACCATGACCATCGACCAAATCATCCCCGTCGGCGACGCGTTCGACCGGATCATCACATCCGACACCGGCGCCCAGTCTCGGACCGAAACAGCACTGGTCAAGCGATTCCGCAACGGCCGAAAGTTCTGGAACGAGAAGCTCAAGCCGCTGATCTACACGCAAGCCGGCATCGACCCCTCCACACCCGAAGGAGAACTACCGCAAGACACCCTCGGCAAACTCCGCCTGGGCAAAACCCTGGTCATGTCCGCCCTCGCACCGGACGTACCGGCGCTGAAGGCCATCACCGCATCCCGCCTGGTCCACCTCAACCACGGCTCAATGGTCGAGGTCTTCCAGGGCGACGCCGTGTCCTCGGCGCTGGCTGCAGTACGTTCCTGGGCAGTGGAATTCCCCGAAATCATCATCTCCCCGGACTCCAAAGACCCCGTCATCACCCTCAAACTCGACGAGGTCCCCTGGGAGGAAGTCCTCACCCAAGCCGCATCCGCCGACACGACCGGCCGCC
>DUOR01000260.1 GCA_012838715.1 Actinomycetales bacterium | reverse complement strand
TCCGGCCGCTTTCCGACGGTGGCCCGGCTGCTTTCCCGCGCTGCCCGGCCGTTTCCCGGCGCCGCCTGGCCTCGTCCCGGCCCCCTCGGCCGCCGCCCACCGGGGATCTTCCCGCCGGTACGCTGAAACGCGACGATCGGCCGCGAATCCGGCGACCGGGACACGGAAGGACGGGTGCGATGGGCGTGTTGGGGATGGGCGTCGACCTGGTGCACGTGCCGTCGTTCGCCGAGGGCCTGACGCGGCCCGGATCGACGTTCGCGGCATCCGTGTTCACCGTGGGGGAGCGGGCGACCGCCACCCGCCGCGGATTGGCGGGTGACGCCCTGCACCGGTTCCTCGCGGGCCGCTGGGCGGTGAAGGAGGCGGTGGTGAAGGCGTGGTCGCAGGCGCTCTACGGCTCCCCGCCGCCGATTCCGCGGGACGAACTGGACTGGCGCGACATCGAGGTCGTCGCCGACGCCTGGGGCCGCGTGGCGGTCACGTTCCACGGCCGGGTCGCCGAATCGGAGATCTGGCCGGCGGAGAAGTTCCACGTGAGCATCAGCCACGACGGCGAGCACGCCATCGCGACTGCGATGCTGTCGGACTGACGGGATGCCGGCGCCGTCGGCAAGCGGCGAAAGCGCCGGGCACGCGGGAGAGGCGCCGGGCACGCGGGAGAGTCGCCGGGCACGGGGAGAGGTGCGGGGGCGGCGCCGTCGGCACGCGGGGAAAGCGCCGGCCCGTGGGGTCAGCGGCGGGGGTTGCTCTGCTCGGCGACGGTCATGAGGTAGGAGATGAGCATGCGCTTGACCTCCTGGACCGTCAGTTCGTAGTGCAGCTCGCCGAGTCCCGTGTCGTCGGGGCGGTCGACGGAGTAGTTCAGCAGCGAGTACGTCGTGTGGATGAGCAGGCCCGAAATGAAGCTGCGGACCATGCGGTTCGCACGCGGGGCGAGGGGGCGCAGGACCTCCGAAATGCCGTCCAGGAGCTCCTGTTCGGTGTGCGCGGCGGTCGCCCGGGTGGCCGGGGTGGACTGCACCGCGAGCCACACGGCGCGGCGGGAGACGTCGTGGCGCCACAGGTCGGCGATGTGGTCGATGAACTCCGACAGGAAGTCCGGCCACTCCAGGGCGGGCACGAACTCGGAGAACCGCTTGATCTCGTCGACGACGCTGGCGGTGTCCTGGCGGTCGAGCTCGCAGATCATGACGTACTTGTTGGCGAAGAACTGGTACAGCGTGCCGATGGGCACCTCGGCCCGCTTCGCCACCTCGTCGAAGGTGAAGGACTCGAAGCCCACGTCGACGAGCACCTCGCGCGCCGACGCCAGAATCCGCGAATAACGCTCCCGGCTGCGCTGCTGCGCGGGGCGGCGCCGCGGGCGGAGGATCTCGGGCCCGTCCTCGTCGACCGGCTGCCCGGTCGCCGGGTCCGGTTTGCCGGCCGTCACCGGCTTCGGGTCACCCACCGCTGTTCACGTCGCGCAGCACGCGGCCCACGTGGCCCTTGGCGCGAACGTTGTACCACGCGTTCTCGACGGCCCCGTCCGGGCCGACGAGCACGGTGGAGCGGATGACGCCCTGCACGACCTTGCCGTAGTTCTTCTTCTCGCCGAAGGCCCCCCACTGCGCCATCGTCTCCTTCGACGGATCGGACAGCAGCGTGAAGTTCAGGCCATGGTCCTCACGAAACTTCGCCAGCTTCTCCGGCTTGTCGGGGGAGATGCCGACGACGGCGATGCCGGCGTCGTTGAAAAGAGCCGATTCATCGCGGAAATCGCAGGCCTGCGTCGTGCAGCCCGGGGTGTTCGCCCGCGGATAGAAGTAGACCAGCACCCGCTTGCCCGCGTAATTCGACAGCGACACCTCGGTGCCGTCGTCAGCGGTCAAAGTGAACCCCGGGGCGGTGTCCCCGGGGGAGAGGCGGGCGTTTTCTGCTGCTGAAGCGGTGTTGTCGGCCATAAGGTAATGGTAGCGGGGTTTCCGGCCGTACGGCGGCGCTTCGCCCCGACAGAGTGTTACCCTCTTTCATCAGACGTACCGATCACCGATAACCAGGGGAGTCCACGTGGCCCGCAGCATTGACGACATCCAGCGCGACATCGAACGCAACCGCACCCAGCTCGCCCAGACCCTTGACGAGCTTTCCACGCGCACCAACCCGAAGTACGTCGCCGACGATGCGAAGGCCCGGGTTTCCGAGGGCCTGCAGGACCCGAAGGTCCAGGCGATCATCGGTGGCGTCGTCGCCGTCGTCCTCGGTGGCATCGCCCTTTCCATCGCCCGCAACCGCAAGCGCAGCAAGGAAATCGAGCGCATCCGCGAGATGATCGAGGCCGCCGCCCGTTAGTTCCCCACGCGGCCGTGTCGGCCGCACCGGAAACCCCGTGGACCCTGTCCCCGGGGTTCTTTTCGCGCAAAAGGAACCCCGCTCCAACCGGAGGCGGGGTTTTCGCTTGCTGTCGCCGGGGGATGACTCAGGTCAGGCGCCGGGGGAGGGCGGGAATCCAGGGCCCGGGGAGCTGCCCGAAATCCACGGATCCGTGGCGATGGGCGGGTTCGACCGTCAGGGCGAACGCGTGAGCATCGCACTGTGGTGCTCTCAGCTGATTGTTATGTGGACCCTTTATGGCCCCGAACACGAAAAAGCCCCGGCCCGAACCTGTTTCCAGGCCCGTGACCGGGGCATATGGTGCGCCATCAGGGACTCGAACCCCGAACCCGCTGATTAAGAGTCAGCTGCTCTACCAATTGAGCTAATGGCGCGTGCTTGGCGCTCACCGGCTTCCCGGCGGCCTCCGCTGCAACGAGAAGAAATATAACCCGCTATTCCGGCGGAAGTAAAATCGCCTGGTCAGCGCCGGTTTCTTCGGGTCGGCCGGTTGCTTTTGCGGTGGCGATCCCCGCCGTCGTGTGCTTGCCGACGTCGACGGCGCCCATCTGGACGCAGGCGTCGGGATTCCGATGAGGCCTGGGCGAGGGGTCGGGATGGGCGGTGGGTCTCGGGCAAGGGGCTGGGATGGGGCGATGGTGCCGCTCGTGGGCCGTGGCGCCGCGGGGAGATCCGTCGGAAAGCTTCCCATGAGGCGGGAAACCGGGTATATAGTTGGGATATCAACATCGGGAAACGTTAAGGTGCTGCCCCCCGAAAGTCACCCCTTGATAGTTCGATAGACTTTCATAACGCTGTTGACCTGTGGAAACGCGGGTATATGAAATCTTGATGTTCGACGGCCCGTTTGGGTGTGGGGTTGGGGGAGGCAAGGGACTAGGTTGTCCCGGGTATGCCGAACTTTGCCGCCGGCGGGGAAATCGGGTCCCGGCCACGCCGGATCCGTGGAACCCGCGGCGACGACGGCAATTCATGTGTGGTGACTAGTAGTTGGAGCGAACCGAAAGAATGAGGAACAGGCTGATGCGCGCTCGCGTACGCAGTGGACGATTCAAGGTGGCCGTGGCGGCCCTGGCCGTCGCTGGGCTGGGTTTGACGGGCTGCACCATCGGTTCCGGCGGGAACAACGAATCCGGTGAGGAGGCGCAGGTCGAGGAGGCCGCGCCGATGCCGGTCGCGAACTTCGAGGACGGCGACACCGGCTGGTCCGTGCTGGACCCGGTTGTCGTGTCCATCGACGGGGAGGACCTCGACGAGGTCACCCTTACCAACGACGAGGGCACCGAGGTCGAGGGCGAGTTCAACGAGGACCGCACCGAGTGGACCACCACCGAGAACCTCGGTTACAGCCGCACGTACTCCCTGGAGGCCACCGCCGGCGAGGAGACCATCACCGGCTCCATGACCACGGTCACGCCGAACAACCAGACCATCGGCTACCTCTCCCCGGTGGAGGGTTCCGAGGTCGGCGTCGGCCAGACCATCGCCATCCGCTTCGACGAGCCCATCGCGGACCGTCACGCGGCCCAGGACGCCATCAACGTCGTCACCGAGCCGGCCGTCGAGGGCGCGTTCTACTGGATGAACAACGCCGAGGTGCGCTGGCGCCCGGCCGAGTACTGGGAGCCCGGCACCCAGGTCAACGTCGAGGTGGACATCTACGGCAAGGACCTCGGCAACGGCTACTACGGCCAGCAGAACTCCGAGACCAGCTTCACCATCGGCGACGAGGTCATCGCCGTCGCCGACGACGCCACCAAGACCATGACCATCTCGCGCAACGGCGTCATCGAGAACTCGATGCCCATCGCCATGGGCCGCGAGGCGTGGCCGACCCCGAACGGCACCTACATGATCGGCGAGCAGCACTCCACGCTGCTCATGGACTCCACCACCTTCGGCCTCTCGCTGGAGAACGGCGGCTACAAGACCAACGTCAACTACGCCACCCAGATGTCCTACTCCGGCATCTACGTCCACGGCGCCCCGTGGTCCGTCGGCGACCAGGGCATGCGCAACGTTTCGCACGGCTGCATCAACGTGACCGACGCGAACGCGCAGTGGTTCATGAACAACACCAAGCGCGGTGACCTGGTCATCGTGAAGAACACCATCGGCGGCACGCTGTCCGGCACGGACGGCCTCGGCGACTGGAACATCCCGTGGGAGACCTGGAGCGCCGGCAACGCCGACGAAACCTCCGCCTGGTAAACCCCGCCGCGGGTGAGCCCGCGCACACGCCGACGCCCGGCGACCAACATGGTCGCCGGGCGTTTCGCATTGTCGGAGGGCCTCTACGCCGGGCCGCGCAGGACGGCCGGGCCGC
>DUOR01000259.1 GCA_012838715.1 Actinomycetales bacterium | reverse complement strand
CGGGGCCGTCGACCTGGTGCGGGGCAGGCCCTCGCCGCCCACGCCGTCGCACGGCCCGTCGTCAAGCACGGGCTCGCGGCCGGAACCGGCCCGCGACGCCATACCCTCGTCCTGCGTCATTGCGCCTTCCTTCCGTCGCCGAGAATCTTGTCGGTCAGCACCGCGCCCGTCCAACCGAGCGCCGCCCCCGCCGCCACGTCCGTCGGGTAATGGACGCCCAGCACCAGTCGCGACAGCATGATGGCGGGCACCCCCGCCAGCGGCCATTTGCCCAGCCCCATGCGGGACATGGCGACCAGCGCGGCCGTCGTCGACGTCGCGTGGGAGGACGGGAAGCTGAGCTTGCTCGGGGTGCCCACGCCGATCCGGATGTCCGGGTGGTGCGGGCGCTTGCGGCGCACGATCCGCTTGATGATCACCGACGCCGCATGCGTGGCGAAGGCGGACACGCCGACGACGGCCCAGCCGCGCCTGCGCTCCGCGTCGACCGCCGCGCCGAGGGCGCCGAGGCCCATCCAGCCGGCGGCGTGCTCGCCGAAGAAGCTCATGGCGGTGGCGGCGGGCAGGACGCCGGGGACGTCGGTGATCGCGTCCTGCACGGCGACCAGCACCGCGACCTCGCCGGCCACCGGCGGCACCGTCACGGCGCCGTCGACCGGATCACTGCTGCTCGAAGACATCGGCCCACCTCTTTCGGCTGGTCAGTTCGGGGTGCGCGTCGCGGTAGCGGCGGCGCATCTCGTCGAATCGGTCGGCCACCTGCTTCTGCAGGGCGCGGGATTCGGCGAGCAGTTCCTTCGCCTTCTCGCGATCGCGCTGACGGTACACGACGCCGCGGCCGTCGGCGGTGGTCACGGTGGCGCCGTCGACGCGGGACAGGGAGAACCAGCGGGCCTCGATGGGCGCGAAGTTCGCCTGCGGCGTCTCGTGGTGGGCGCGGTCGTGCGGGCGCAGGTTGTTCAGCAGGCCCTTCGCCAGCCACACGGACTTCTTCAGCGGGGCGAGGCGGCCGCCGATGTCCTTCGTCGGCACGCCGGGGATGCCCGTCGGCTTGGGCAGTTCGCTTGCCGACGGCAGCACGCGGGCGTCCGGGAATTCCTTGCGGAGCGCGTTGATGCGCGGCAGGGAGGTCTCGAGGATGTCGAACAGGCCCTCGGGGCCGGCGAGGAAGTCCTTCATCGCCTCGTTCTGGATGGCGACCGTGGAATATTCGAGGCACAGGAGGTGCTTCGCGGTGGCCTTCCGCATCGAGCGGACGATGCCGTCGACGGGGCCCTCGTGGTTGAGGGCGGCGACGACGAGGCGGTTGCGCAGGTGGAAGTAGGCCTGCCAGTCGATGGCGTCGTCCTTGTCGGACCAGGCCATGTGCCAGATGGCGATGCCGGGCCACGTCGCCGTGGGGTAGCCGGCGCGGGCGGCGCGGAGGCCGTATTCGGCGTCGTCCCACTTGATGAACAGCGGCAGCGGCTGGCCGATGTCCCGCGCGACCGTGCGCGGGATGAGGCACATCCACCAGCCGTTGTAGTCGACGTCGATGCGGCGGTGGAGGTCCTTCGAGTCGATGGCCTCGCCGGTGGCGTTGACGCCGTGCTCGCCGCGGTCGCGCAGCGGGTGGGCGTGGAAGTCGTGGTCGTAGTGGACGTGGGGGGCGGAGGTCCACATGAAGTCGTGGCGGCCGACCACCTCGCCCATCGAGTGCAGGTGGCTGCGTTCCTGCAGGTTGAGCATCTGGCCGCCGACGAGCATCGGAGCCTTGGCGAACCTGCCGACGGCGACGGCGCGGAGGATCGAGTCGGGCTCGATGGCGATGTCGTCGTCCATGTAGAGGATGAACGGGCTGTCGGTGGCGCGAGCCGGGTCTGCGTCGGGGCCGCCGAGGGCCTCGTACATGATGCGCGAGTAGCCGCCCGAGCCGCCGAGGTTGCCCTGCGGGAAGATGCGCAGCCGGTCGCCGAAGTGCTTTTCGACGGCGGGGAACCCGGGTTCGTCCGCGGGGTGCCGCGTGCCCTGGTCCGGCATCAGGACGGCGTCAATGACGGCGTCGACCTCCGGGTCGGAGGACAGGGCCTCCAGCGCGGCGACGGCGTCCTCCGGGCGGTTGAACGTGGGGATGCCCACGGTCACGCGGGCCTCGGGGGCCGGGTGGCGGGTGCCGTCGGGATGCACCTGCTCGCCGGCGGCGACCGGGGAGAACCACCCGGCGGAATGCACGGTGACGTCGGTTTCGCAGGTCAGGTCGAACCAGATCCAGCCGCCGTCCTCGAAAGGCGCCAGCGACACGGGGATTTCGACGGTGGTCCACTCCCCCGGCGCGGCCGGGTCCCCGGCGAGTCGGCCGGTGACGGCGATGCGGCTGCCGTCGATCTTGGAGCGGTACACGTCGACGCGCGCGGCGCCCGTGAACTCCAGCCGCAGCACGACCTCGTCGAGCTGCGTCCAGCGGCGCCAGTAGCTGGCGGGGAAGGCGTTGAAGTAGGTCTCGAAGCTGACCTCGTCGCCGGCCGCGATGTCCGCGGTCGTGCGGGAGGAGGCGACGACGCGCTTGGCGTTGGCCTCCGGCTCGACGAGGTACAGGGACCGGACGTCGCGGGGCTCGCCTGGCTTCGGCAGCAGAATGCGCTGCAGCCGTTCGACGGCGAGGCTTCCGGACAGGGCGTCTGTGCTCATGGGGGGCATCAACAGCTTTCGGGTCGACTCGGGGCTGGGTCGGTCACTTAACCCGAATAGTAGTTGCGGCCACGGGCGCCGCCCGCATTGACGGGCCCCCGGCATGCACCGCCCCCGCCCGGGCACCCCGGGTCGCGGGGGCCGCACACGCCGATGCGCCTTCCGTTCTTCGTTTCGCCGCCGACCGGCCCCTCACTCGCGGGTACCTGGACGGGTATCACCTATCGGGGTACTATGAATGGACAAAAGACCGTGATTCCGGCCTCCGCCCGGGGGCGGGTCGGACACGCATGTCGGGGCCGTGCCGCGGTCCCGCCGACAGCGGGAGAATGTGACATGGGTGACGCCGCGAACACCGGGCACATGGGGCAGACCCGCCTCATCATCGTCGAGGACCAGGAGCTTCTCCTCGACGCCCTCGCGCATTCCTTGGGCATGGAGGCGGACCTCCGCGTCATCTCCCGGCTGCGGTCCGCCGCGGACATCGACGCCGAGGTGGCCCGCCTGCGCCCCGACCTGGTGCTCATGGACGTGTGCACCCTCGACGGCGAATCCGGCATCGACGCCTGCTCCCGCCTGCGCGCCGCCTACCCGGCGCTGCCGATCGTGCTGATGACGGCCATGCCCGACATCACTTTCCTGGAGGGCGCCAAGACCGCCGGGGCGACCGCGTTCGTGTACAAGGACATGCCCGCCGACGAGCTGATCACCGTGCTGCGGCAGGCGCTGCGCGGGTACACGACGTTCCCGGACAAGCGGCCGATGCCGGTGTTGGGCTACAACACCGTCACGCCGCGCGAAATCGAGGTGCTGCAATACGTCTGCGCCGGCCTGAGCCGCCGCGACATCGCCGAAGAGATGCACCTGTCCGAGAACACGATCAAGGCGGTCATCCGATCGCTGCTGACCAAGACCGGCTTCACCACCATCGCCCGGCTGGCGATTTACGCCGTCGCCCACGGCTACGTCGTCGTCGACGGCGAGAGCATCACCGTGCGCGGCCCAGGGGAGTGACGATGCGCCCGCGCCGGCGGCCGGATCCCATCCCCATCGGATTCGTGGGCGTCCTCCTCATCGTCGCGCTCATCCCGTTGCTGTCGCTGCTGCCCCGGGACGCCGACGTCCTCCTAGACGCGGAGGCGCCCGCGGGATTGGCGACGGCGCTGGCGGAGGCGCACGCGGGGCTGCGCATCGAATCCGACGTCGCCGCGGAGATCCTGCCTCCGTTCCAGTCGGACGGCCCCTTCACCATGATGGACGCGACCGTCGCCGCCCGGCTGGAGGCCCTGGGCCGGCGGGGCTCCTTCACCCCGTTGACCTCCAGCACGGTCGTGGTCGCCTACGACCCGGAACGCGTGGATCCGGACGACCTCGGGTACCTGACGGACTACGGGCGCCTGGAGGCCCCGCTGTTCGTCCCCGGCGGCGACACCTCCTACCGGGTGGTGGCCACCCTGGCCGGCGCCCTCGGCGGCGCCAGGCCGGAACCCGCCAGCCACGATGCGGCGATGGCGCTGCTCAAAAGCGTCCGGCAAGGACCGGGGCTCGTCATCGGCAGGCCATGGCGGGAGTACCCCGATCATTTCGCCGAGGCGCCCGCCGCCCTGCTCACCGACGCGCAGGCCGTCGAGTTGCGCGCGGAGGGGCTGCCCATCGAGTTTTTCGTCCCCCATGACGCGAACCTGACCTGGATCGACGGTCTGTGGTCGAACAATCCCGGCGCACCGGCGCCGCAGGTGGCCCCCGAAACACTGGCCGCGCACGGCCTCCGCGCGGCCGACGGCACCGCCGATCCCGCACTGTTCCCGCCGGTGGAGGACTACGCCGGCACCCGGGGCCTGGTGACGGTGTCCGACCGGGATCGGTTGGATCGGCTGTACACGAACATGTGGCGCGACATCCGGAGGACCGTGCTGGGCACCCACTTCCACACCCCGGCCACGGGGAGGGAGCGGCTGGCCCTGACGGCGGTGCTGTCGGTGCTGCTGCTCCTGTGGGGCGCGTCCCTGATCTGGCGGGCGCGGTCCGCCCAACAGGGACGCCTGCTGCAGGCGCTGGCATTCACGATGGTCAGTTGGCTGTTCATCCGGGTGCTGAAAGAGTACGCGCTGGGCCCCGCCTACCGGCTGCTCTGGTACGGGTTCCTGCCCTCCATGCTCGCGATGACGGCGATTTTCGCCCT
Source organism: Actinomycetales bacterium (assembly GCA_012838715.1). GTDB lineage: Bacteria > Actinomycetota > Actinomycetes > Mycobacteriales > Mycobacteriaceae > Corynebacterium. The sequence continues at coordinate 4,740 of DUOR01000259.1, read as the reverse complement.
GCTCGCCCGCCACGTGGCGGAACCCGGCCGGCGCCGCCCCCACACCGGCCGCATCGTCGCCTGGGGCTCGGTCCTGCTGGCGTTGCTGGTGGTGACCAACGATCTGCACCAATGGGTGTACGCCCTCCATTCCACCTCGGCGGGCGCCGACGATCACGACTACGGCCCGGGCTTCTACGCCGTCTCCGCATGGATCGTCGGCTGGGTCCTGTACACCGTGGTCGTCCTGCTGAGGTCGGCGGGACGGATGCGCAATTGGGCCGCCCTCGGCGTCGCCGTGGCCACCCTGGGTTTCCTCGCCACCTATCAGGTGGCGTACTCCGCGAGGGTTCCCGTATTCAGGCAAACCGAGACGACGCTCATCACCATCGTCGCGGTGATCATCCTCGTCGAGGCGTTCACCAGGTCCGGGCTCATCCCCGCCAACCGGCGCTACCTCGAACTTTTCCAGGCAACCACGGTGCCTGCCGCTTTGTACGACGCCCGGTTCCGGCGAATCGACTCCTCCCCGTCCGCCGGGCCGCTGCCCGACCCCGTCCGGGCGGAACTGGCGGCGGGCGCCACGCTGGTGAAGCACCGGCCCCCCGACGGCGGGGCCACCGATTACCACCGGGTGCCCATAGACGGCGGACACGTGGTGTGGGGAACCGACATGGGCCCGCTGGTCCTCGCCCGCACCCGCCTGGCGGGCACGAAGGCCGCTCTCGACCGCCGCCTGGCGCTACTCAGGCGGGCCGCCGCGGCCGACGGGGATCGACGCAAGCTCGCATACGGCAACCGCGTCCTGCAGCGGCTCCAGGACACGGTCGACGAAAGGTTGGCCGATGTGGCGGCCGTCGGCAAGCGACTGGCGGAGGAACCCGCGGGTGCCCCCGTCGCCACAGACGGCGACGCTCCCTGCGCCGCCACCCTGCGCGCCCGGCGCAACAACGACTTGCGGCACGTTGGCCTGGCGCTGACGTACTGCAAACGCGCGGGCCTTGCGATTCTCGAGGCCGCCGCGACCCCGCTCGACGCGGATCGGCTGGCGGAGGACCTGCGCATGCTGTGCGCCTCCTTCGCCACGGCCGAATACCGCGCCGCCGCCGACGGCTCCGATCCGCTCGTCGATGCGGCCGGCGTGGTCACCCGCGGGTCGGGGCCCCTGCCCACGGCGACCTACCTCGCGGCGCTCAACGTCATCCACCGCCTGCTCGACGACGCGGTGCAGCACGCCCCGATGGGATTGGCCGGATTCCTCACGGTCGTGGTCGACCGGAGGTCGGTGCGGGTCACCGTCCTGTGGGAGGGCACGTCGGGCGCGTTGGACGGCGACGGGCTGCTGCGGTCGACGCGCCTCATCGCCGATGCCCCGGGCCTGGCGGACACCGTGACCCTGCTGCGGGCCGACGCCACCGCCGACGGGCCCGGCACCCGTCTGACCGTGGAACTCGGGGTGCGGACATGAGCGGCGACTTCCCCGGCGCCGGCGAATTGCTCACCTGGCCGGTCCCCTTCATCGCGCTCTTGGCCGCCGGTGCCGCCGTGTGGGGCGGCCGCCTGGCCATGACCACCGTCCGGCTGTGGTTCGCGCCCATTCCCCAGCCGCGGGAGCTGGTCGCCTCGGCCGTGTCCTCGGTATTGCTGATGTACTTCGCATGGCAGCTTTTCGGCGGGGCGGGGCTGCTGACGAAGGGCGTCTACGTGTTCCCCGGCCCGGATCTGCGGTGGGGCTTCATGCTGCCGGCGACGCTGGCCGCCGCGTCGGCGACATTGGCCCTGTCCCGCCGTCGGAGGGGCCGGCGGGGCCACAGTGGCCGGAATCATCAATACCGCGAAGGCAACCGGAACCGCCGCGAGTGGGCCGCGCCGATGATCGCCGCAGCGCTGTACACGGCCATGCTGCCGGTGTGGGACGGGTCGCCGCCCTGGCCGATGGCCGTGGCGGTCGCGGTGGGCGTCGCCGCGTCCTGGCTGCGGGTGCTGGCCCCGGGCAACCGCGGCCTGCCGTGGCGCGATTCGCTCAAGGACGCGGCCGACGCCATCGGCGACGGCCTGGCCTATTTCGACTCCCGGGATCGGGAAGTCCTGGTGAACCCGCGGATGGCGCGGATTCTCGCGGAGTTGGGGGTGCCGCCGGCGTCCGTCCGCGACAGCTGGGCGGCGATGGTGCGCGCCGGCGACGGTCCGCCCGACGTGCCCACCGAAGCTTCCGCGGTGACTTTCCATTGCGCCGACCGCGTTTATGTGGCGGAGCGCAACCGGGTGCATGGCCGGCGGGGCCGGTGGTACACGGAGCTGCGGGTCATCGACGTGACGGAGTTGGCCACGGCGAACCGGGAGCTGATGCTCGACAACGAGCGGCTGCTGGCGGCGATGGCGGAGACCCGCGAGCTGCTCGCGTCGATTGAGCGCATCGAGAAGGAGCAGGTGCTGCTGGACTTCCGCACCCGTCTGCATGACGTCGTGGCGCAGCGCGTCAGCGTGGTGCAGCGGTTCCTGGAGTCGGGCGTGGGCACCCCGGACCGGATGGCGACGCTGGGCCGGATGCTGATGGACGTGCGCGCCGACATCGGCAGCGACCACGCCGCGCCGCGGACGCTGCTGCGGCGGGTGCGGGAATCATTCGCGACGGCGGGGGTGGCCGTCGACGTCGTCGGCGAGTTGCCCTCCGATTTGGCGCATGCGGCGACGGCGGTGCGGATCATCCGCCAGGCCGCGACGAACGCGGTGGCGCATGGTGCGGCGACGTCCGTGTCGGCCGTGTTCGAGGAGACCCCCGGGTTCTGGCGCCTGACCGTGTCCAACGACGGCGACCTGCCGGAGCGCGTCACCGAGGGCACGGGCCTGTCGGGGGTGCGGGCCACGGTGGAGGCGCTGGGCGGGTCGCTGGGGTACACGGTCAACGACGTGTTTTCCCTGGTCGCAGAGGTGCCGCGTGCCGACGGGCCGGAACCCCCGGCCGCCGGGGAACCCGCGGGCCCCGCGGGTACCGGTGGAGCGGGCGGTGACGGCTGCGCGGGGTGAGGCGCGGGGTGAGGCGCGGGGCGCGGGGGCGTTCGGGATCTGCGTGGTCGGGTTCTCCCCTATCCCTGCTTGTGTCCGCAGTTCGGACAGAATTTCGGTGCGGGTGAAGGCAGTTGGCCGCCGCATTCGCCGCAGAATCCGCCGTTGACCGGGGGTTCCGGGGCAGGGGCCGGGGTGCCGCAGTTGGCGCAGAACTTCCCGCTGCCCGGGGTGCCGCACTTTCCGCAGGTCCACGTCGGCGATTGGCCGTGGGCGCCCGGGGGCGCGCCCCAACCCTGCTGCTGTTGTTGCTGTTGGCGCTGCTGCTCCTGCCACTGCATCTGCTGCCGGTTCGATTCGGAGGCCTGGCCCATGAAGCCGCCGCCGGTGTTCATGCCGAAGCCCATGCCCATGAACGCCGCCCCGGCGCCGCCCGGGTTCGAACCGGCGGCCTCCAGCCCGGAGGCGACGGAACCCTGGACGAAGCCTTCGCGGATGGTGGGGTCCGACAGCATGGCGCCGCGGTTGCGCATGTCGATGAGGCGGCGGGACTCCTCGTCATAGGAAATGGACGCCAACCCGACGCTGACGATTTCGAATCCGCGGGATTTCCGCCATTCGTCGTCAAGCGTGTCGGCCATGTACTTCGACAGTTCGCGCGACTTGGAGGCGACCTGGGAAATGCGGATGCCGTCGACGGACATCTGGTTGATGGATGCCTGGAGCGCTTCCAGGAACTCCGACATGTACTGGCCCTTGATTTCGTCGACGTGCACGCGCTCGGCGTCCCGGGAGACGACTTCCTGGTAGAAGAGGATCGGGTCGACGATGCGCAGTGAATAGGCGCCGTGGCAGCGCAGGAACAATTCCGCGCCATAGAAATCGTCGAAGTAGTTCAGCGGGTTGGCGGTGCCGAAGCGGATGTTCTTGATCTCCTGCATGTTCACGTAGAAGACCTGCTGGCGCTGCGAGGGCACGCCCCCGTAGCGGAAGCGGTTGAAGCTTTCCCGCAACGGGCCGGCGATGTCGCCGTTCGCGAAAATGCTGGGCTGCGTCGCGTTCGACACCGTGTAGATCCCCGGCTCCAGCGACAATCCGGCGATTCGGCCGGAATCGACGAGCAGCATCGCCTGCCGGTCGTAGACGTGGATCGCCGAACCGTCCGAGATGATGTCCAGCGTGCCCTTGCGGTTGGAACCGCGGCGGCGCCCACCGCGCTGGACGGGCCTGCCCTTGACGAACACGACCCCCTCACCCATGTCGACCGGCTCGATGACCTCGAGCCACTGATCGGCCAGGGTGCCGCCCGCGGCACCCGCGAAAGCCTGGATAAGTCCCATGACGGGTTCCTCTCGGCGACGGCGCAGGTCCGTCGGATCGGGCCCCGCGCACGGCGGATGATCGTTCACCGACGATCATCCCGCCGCACCAGCCGAAATGGCCCGCCCATCCGGGTAGTATCCGGACCCCTTTAATAGCCGGATGGGCGACAACCGCCGTGAATCCCCGAAATACGCTGGTCCTAGAGCGGAAGACACGGTACTCGCCGGGATGAATCGCACCTCGGGAACACGTGCGCCGACCGCCGGCGAAGGAGCGGACATGGCAGGCAGACAATACAAGTGCCCCGCCTGCGGCGGGCCGATTTCCTTCACGCCGCAGACCGGGAAGATGAAGTGCGGTTTCTGCTCCTCGGAGTTCGACGTCGCGGAAGTGGAGAAGTTCAACGCCGCGCCCGCGAACGGGCCGGCCCCG
>DUOR01000258.1 GCA_012838715.1 Actinomycetales bacterium | reverse complement strand
TTGTACTTCTCGAGAGCGGCCTTGGCCTCGGCCTGCGCGGCCTCGGCACGCTCGATGCCGCCCTCAATCCGGTCCTCCCGCTCGGTCAGGACCTCCTGGAACTTCGGAAGCACGAGCTTCCAGAAGATAACCAGGATGACAATGAGCGGGACAATGGACCAGACGATGTCATAGGTCTTGGGCACGAGCGGGTTGATCTGACCGTCGAACGGCAGTTCCTCCGCTACGTAAAAAATGAAATCGTTCATGGTTCAGTGTTCTCCGCTTGTTGAGGTCCGGACTTAGAAAACGAAGCCGGCGACCAGGCCGATGAGGGCGAGCGCCTCGGTGAACGCGATACCCAGGAACATGGTGGTACGCAGCTGACCGGCCATCTCCGGCTGACGGGCCATGCCCTCGACGGTCTTGCCGGCCAGGATGCCGATACCCAGGCCCGGGCCCAGGGTCGACAGACCGTAACCGATGGTCTTCAGGCCGGAGGCGGTGGCCTCGGCGGCGGCAGCGTCCTGGGCGGAGAGGATGACGTCGTTCATTATGAACCGTTCCCTTTCTGAGGAATCCCGGGCATTGAAGTCGTAGTAGGTAGTTGCCCGGGGTTGGGTCAAGTGGGTCTTGCTTATGAAGTTTGGCCTTTGGCCGGGATGGTCCCGGCCGCGGGGCGGCTAGTGCTCTTCTGCGTGCAGCGACAGTTCGATGTACACGGCGGTCAGCAGGCTGAAGATGTAAGCCTGCAGGAAAATGACCAGAAGCTCGAACAGCGTGAACAGAATCGAGGCGAAGAGGGTCAAACCGGACAGGGCCGTCCAGCCGTTCAACTGCCAGAAGAAGAAGTTCGTGGCACCGAACAGAAGGACAAGGACCATGTGGCCCGCCAGCATGTTGGCCATCAGACGGACGGTCAGCGTGGCCGGCCGCAGAACGAAGGTGGAGAAGATCTCGATCGGCACCACGATGAGGTGGAGCGCCGGAGGCAGGTTCGGGATGACCACCGACGACTTCACGTACTTGAAGAAGCCGTACTTCTTCGAGCCCGCGTAGATGAAGGCGATGTAGGCGAACAGTGCCAGAACCAGGGGCATACCGATTCGAGCGTTCGGCGAAATATTGAGGCCCGGAATGATGGCCGCAATATTCATGGCGAACACGAGGAAGAAGATGGTGGCGATGACCGGCAGGAACCGGCGCCCCTCCTTCTTGCCCAGGATCTCTTCCGCGACGTGAATCCGGACGAAGTCCATCATCATTTCCGCGACGTTCTGCAGTCCCGTCGGCACGAGCTTCGGACGCCGGAAGGCGATCACGAAGAACAGCGCGACGATAACGGCCATGAGCAGACGGACGACCATCAGGCGATCCATGGCGAACCAGTCGCCTGCACCACCAATGATGAAGTCACCGTAAAGCTCACCCGGGAAGTACTCCTCCTCCAAGGTGGGTGAGTGGAACTCACCCCGCATCTCGGCAAGTGTTGTAACGCTCAGCGTTCTCTCCCGTGATTGGGCCGCTAGAACTGGGTCAAGCGGTGCGAAGGACGTCTTTTAACGTGGAGCGCCGTGGATTCCATTCGCACATCCGCACAGCGTTCACGGGGCCGCAGCCGGAGCCGGCCCCGTAATCGCTACGGTTGCCGTCCCGCGCTCCCCCACCGATGTACGGCGGCGGAGTCAGGCCGTCTTACCCATCGCTCAGGATAACAGTTCCCTCACGGTTTTCACATCGGACGCACCCCCCGCGCCGCCGGGTTACACAATCGACGAAAACGGCCCAATCCCCTTGGGATCGGGCCGTTTTCCCCTGAATCGGGCTGGTTTTGCGACCGTCGCGGCCGTTTACGGTGCACAAACGCGAGGGCACACCGTTATCTGAGGCAAGCCTGAGAAGGTGCTTCTACTTTCGTCCGCTTTCCGACGGCGTCAGACGCCTTGGATGTACGTCAAATTGGATTGAGACATCCCCCACACTTCTGCGCCGAGGGTGACGACGAGCGCAAGGACGACCGTGACGAAGAAGGCCATCGTGTCGTAGAACTCCATGTCGCGGATGAGCACGAGGATGCCGATCAGGATGATGATCTTCAGCAGCCAGCCGCCCATGACGACGGCGCCGGTGGTGGTCGGCGAGGTGTTGGCGGTGAAGAGCACCATCACGACGGTCAGCAGGACGAAACCGCCGCCGATGCCGGCGCCGAGCAGCACGCCCCACACGCCGGGCATGCCTTCCTTGCCGCCCCAGACCGCCAGGGAGATGGCGGTGAGGATGCCAAGGGCGATGAGGCCGGCGCGGGCGGCGGCCATCAGCGGGATGCGGGGGTCATCGTACTTGGACTTCGGGGCCGCCGACTCGGGCTGGGACGGCGTCGGTTCCACGGTGTTGTCGTCAGTCACGGTTGGTGATGTTACCTGCACGCCCGCGGGCCCAGATAGGCACCATGGTCAAGATGACGGCGCCGACGAGGGCGAGGCCGAAGGTCAGCGCCACGAAGGGTCCGGGGAACACGGTGGTGCCGACGGCGCCGTAGGCCACGACGGAGACCCACATGTAGAGGACCAGCACGACGCGGCGGTGACTGTGGCCCATTTCCAGCAGGCGGTGGTGCAGGTGCATCTTGTCCGCGGAGAAGGGCGATTTACCGGCCCGCGTGCGCCGGATGACGGCGAGCGCGAGGTCAAGCAGCGGGACGGACACGGCGGCGATGACCACGATGACGGGCGACATCAGCGCCAGGACGTCGGCGGTGCCGTACATCGACGGGGAGATTCGGCCGGAGGCGGAGACCGACGCGCCCGCGAGCATCAGCCCGATGAGCATGGCGCCGGAGTCCCCCATGAAGATGCGGGCGGGCTCGAAGTTATGCGGCAGGAAGCCGAGGCAGGCGCCGAGCAGGCAGGCGGAGATCATCGCGGGCGGGTACGCGGAGACGGTGCCGCCCTGGTCGTGGAGCATGACCATCGAGTAGATCAGCAGCGCGCCGGCGGCGATCATGCCCAGACCCGCGGCGAGGCCGTCGATGCCGTCGACGAAGTTGATGGCGTTGATGAGGGCCACGGTGAACACGACGGTGAACAGCGTCGCCAGCACGGGGTCGAGGATGAGCGTCGTGCCGTCGCCGAAGGGCAGGTAAATGAGGTACCAGGTGACGCCCATCAGCGACATGACGGTCGCGGCGAGCACCTGGCCGAGCAGTTTCGTCAGAGCGTCCAGGTCGAAGAGGTCGTCCAGGATGCCCACGACCAGGAGGATTCCGCCGGCGACGACCATCGCGGTCATGTCCGGCGTCATCGGCGGGAAGCCGCGGTTCAGGGCGGGGAGTTCACTCGCCAGCCAGACCGCGGCGATGATGCCGGAGTACATGGCCACGCCGCCGAGCCGCGGCTTCGGGATGTCGTGGACGTCGCGTTCGCGCGGCATGTCCAGCCGGCCGCTGCGGACGACGAGGAAGCGCACGATGCCCGTGAGCAGGTAGCTGACCGCCGCCGACACGAGCACCAGCAGCGCGAGTTCGCGCAGGGGCACGCCCGCGCCGCCGCCGGGGGCGGCGAGGTATGCGGTGGCGGTGCCGGTCATTTAGGGGGTCGTTTCGCTCGGGGGCAGGGGCGGTGCGGGTAGACGGCGGTGCGGGCCTTGCTCAGGCGCCGGCCGGGCGGCGCAGGGCCTCGGGGCTCTTGGACAGGACTTCGCCGATCTCCTCGGCGCTGATGGCGCCTTCGCGGAGGATGCGCGGCTCGCCGGTGGACAGGTCGACGATGGTGGAGGCGGTGCCGATGGTGGCGCGCCCGCCGTCGAGGTACACGGCCGCTTCGGCGCCGAGCTGCTGCTTGGCGCGCACGGCGGTCAGGGCGGGTTCCTGGCCGGAGATGTTGGCGCTGGACACGGCCATGGGGCCGGTGCGGCGCAGGAGCTCTATGGCGATGGGGTGCAGCGGCATGCGCAGCATGACGGTGCCGCGGGTGTCGCCGAGGTTCCAGGGCAGGCTGGGCGCCTGGTTGACCACGAGCGACAGGCCGCCGGGCCAGAACGCCTCCACGAGGGCGCGGCCGGCGGGGGTGTGCTCGCGGACGAGGCCCTCGACGGTGGTCCAGGAGCCGACGAGCACGGGCACGGGCATGTCGGGGCCGCGGTGCTTGGCGCGCAGCAGCGCGGCGACGGCGTTGTTGTTGAACGCGTCGCAGCCCAGGCCGTAGACGGTGTCGGTCGGCATGACGACGAGTCGCCCGGCCTGCACCGCGTCGACCGCGGCCTTCAGCCCGGCTTCGCGGCCTTCATCGGTGGAGCAGTCGTGGATTGCGCTCATTGGGGCGGGGCCCGTCCTTTCAAGGCGTGGTTGTCGTCGCTGGGTTGTGGTGGCTCGGTTGTCGCGTGGTCGTCGCTGGGTTGTGGCGTGCGCTTTCCGACGCCGTGGCTCGGCGCCGGCGCCGGCCGCGGCCTCAGGTGCGGGTGGCGGTGGTGAAGCGGTCCCGGCCCGCGAGGTCCCGGTGGTGGGCGATGTCCCGGAAGCAGCCGGCGTCCCGGAGGACGGCGGCGACGTCCGCGGCGGAGTCGTCGTCATGCTCGATGCCGACGGCGCCGCCGGGGCGGAGCAGCGCGCGCACCACGTCAATCATAGGACCGATGACGTCGAGCCCGTCCGCTCCCCCGAACACCGCGTGATGGGGGTCGCAGCGCACTTCGGGGCCGACGTCGGTGCCCTCGGGGACGTACGGCGGGTTCGACACGACCAGGTCGACGCGGCCGTGCAGGTGCTGCAGCAGGTTCGGGTCGGTGGCGTCGCCGTGGATGAGGCGCACCCGGGTCACGGACATGGCGGGGACCCGCTCCTCCGCCCACATGATGCGCATCCGCTCCAGGTTCCGGTTCGCCCAGCCCAGCGCGGTGTCGTCGATCTCGACGCCCACCACCTCGGCCGCGGGGACGGCGTCGGCGACCGCCAGGGCCAGCGCGCCGGACCCGGAGCACAGGTCGACGACGGTGGGCTTCGCCACCCCTTCGTCCACCCGCATCCGCCGCAGCGCACCGACGCCCCATTCTGCGAGCAGCTCCGTTTCGGGGCGCGGCACGAAAACGCCGGGCCCCACCTCGAGATTCAGCCGGCCCATCGGGGCCGTCCCGGTGATGTGCTGCAGCGGCTGCCGCAGAACCCGCTTGAGCACCAGTTTGGGCAGGCGGACGACGAGGGGGTCGTCGTCGGCAAGCACCTCCCTGCGGGACAACAGCAGATCGGTGCGGCTGCGGCCGGAGACGTGGCACATGAGCAGCTCCGCGTCCACGCGCGGCGAGGCGCACCCCGCTTCCGCGAGCTGCGCCTCGGTGTCGTCCAGGATCCCCCCGATGGTCCGCGCCATATCCGCCGTCCCCTACTCCGCTTCCAGCCGCTCCTGCCGCTCGGCGTCGTGGAGGGCCTTCAGCAGATCCTCCATGTCCCCGCCGAGCACTGCATCGAGGTTATGCGCCTTGTAGCCGATGCGGTGGTCGGACACACGATTCTCGGGGAAGTTGTACGTGCGCACGCGCTCCGAACGGTCCATGGTGCGGACCTGCGACTTGCGGGCGTCGGACGCCGACGCCGCGGCCTCCTCCTCCGCCAGCTGCTGCAGGCGCGCGGCCAGCACCTGCATGGCGCGGGCCTTGTTCTGGATCTGCGAACGCTCCTTCTGGCAGGTCACGATGAGACCCGTCGGCAGGTGCGTGATGCGCACGGCGGAGTCGGTGGTGTTGACGCCCTGGCCACCCTTGCCCGACGCGCGGTACACGTCGATGCGGATGTCCTTGTCGGGGATCTCCACGTCCTCGACCTCGTCCGGCTCCGGGTACACGAGCACGCCGGCGGCGGAGGTCTGGATGCGGCCCTGCGACTCGGTGACCGGGACGCGCTGCACGCGGTGGACGCCGCCCTCGAACTTGAAGGCGCTCCACGCGCCGTCGCGGCCCGGGTTCTTCGCGCGAATGGACAAGGACATGTCCTTGACGCCGCCGAGATCGGACTCGGACAGGCCGAGAATCTCCGTGGTGAAGCCGTTCTTCTCGGCGTAGCGCTGGTACATGCGCGCCAGCTCGCCGGCGAACAGCGCCGCCTCCTCGCCGCCCGCGCCGGCCTTGATCTCCATGACCACGTCCTCGGAATCATGGGGGTCGCGCGGCGCCAGCAGGTCCGCGAGGCGCTCCTCGAGCTCCTCCGACTCCTGCTCCAACCGCTCGGCCTCCGCGGCGAACTCCGCGTCCTCCGACGCCATCTCGCGCGCCGCCTCCAGGTCGTCCCGGACCTCCGTCAGGCGGGCGTGCGTCTGGATGATCGGCTGCAGCTCATTGAACCGCTTGCCCACCTTCCGCGCCCGCGCCGCGTCATTGTGCAGATCCGGGTCGGCGAGCTGCTGCTCCAGACCGTGGTACTCGGACAGGACGTCATCGACGGCCGTCACTTTGTCTGCCATGGTGCCCTCCTACAGCATCTCGTCGACGTCGACGTCCGCGGCCATCGGGGCGCTCGAGGCGACCTGCATGAGGAACTCGCGGTTGTTCTTGGTCTTCTTCAGCTGCTTGATCAGCAGGTCAATCGCCGACTGCGGGTCCAGGGCGGAGAGGATGCGGCGCAGCTTGTGCATCACGCGGGCCTCGTCCGGGGCCAGCAGCAGGTCGTCCTTGCGGGTGCCCGACGGGTTGACGTCGACGGCCGGGAACACGCGGCGCTCGGAAATCTTGCGGTCCAGCTTGAGCTCGGCGTTGCCGGTTCCCTTGAACTCCTCGAAGATGACCGTGTCGCCGGCGGAACCGGTCTCGACCATCGCCGTGGCGATGATGGTCAGCGAACCACCGTTCTCGATGTTGCGGGCGGCGCCCAGGAACCGCTTCGGCGGGTAGAGCGCGTTGGAGTCCACGCCACCGGACAGGATGCGTCCCGACGCCGGCGAGGAATTGTTGTACGCGCGGCCCAGTCGGGTGATGGAATCCAGCAGCACCACGACGTCCTGGCCCTGCTCCACGAGACGCTTGGCGCGCTCGATGGCCAGCTCGGCGACGATGGTGTGGTCGCTCGGCGGACGGTCGAACGTCGAGGCGATGACCTCGCCGCGGACGGACCGCTGCATGTCGGTGACTTCCTCCGGGCGCTCGTCCACGAGGACGACCATCATGTAGCACTCGGGGTTGTTCGTCGCGATGGCGTTGGCGATGTTCTGCAGGATCGTCGTCTTGCCGGCCTTCGGCGGCGAGACGATGAGGGCGCGCTGGCCCTTGCCGATCGGCATGATCAGGTCGATCACGCGGGTGGTGAGGATCTTCTGCTCCGTCTCCAGGCGCAGGCGCTGGTTCGGGTACAGCGGCGTCAGCTTGCCGAACTCCGGGCGCTGGCGGACGTCGTCCGGCGCCTGGCCGTTGATGGTGTCCACCTGCACCAGCGGGTTGTACTTGCGCTTGTTGCGGCCGGAACCGTGGGTGACCTGCCCGCCGCCGCCATCGCGGGGCATGCGGACCTGGCCGGTGATGGCGTCGCCCTTGCGCAGTCCGAACTTGCGGACGATCTGCTGCGACACATGGACGTCGTTCGAACCCGGCAGGTAACCCGAGGTGCGGACGAACGCGGAGTTGTTGTCCATCACGTCGACGATGCCGGCGACCGGCTGCAGGACGTCGCCCTCGCGCACGCCCTCGTCGTTGCCGCCCTGGTTGTCGCGGCCACGGCGATCGCGGCGATTGCGACGGTTGCGGCGGCCACCCCGGCCACCGTCCTGATCGTCCTGGTTGCGGCCGCCCCGGTTACGGCCACCCTGCTGGTTGCCGCCCTGGTTCTGGTTGCCGCCCTGGTTGCCGTCGCCCTTGTTCTGGTTCTGGCCCTGGTTGCCGTCGCCATGGTTCTGCTGCTCGCGGTGGCGCTGGCGGGCGCGGTCACGGCGCGCGCGACGCGACTGGGAACGGGACGGGTAGTCGTCCTGGTCATCGTTGCCGGACTGGTTGCCGGACTGGTCCCCCGAGTCGTCCCGGCCGGACTCGCCCTTGCCCTGGTCCCCCTTGTCGGAGCCACCCTTGCCGGACTCGCCCTTGCCCTGGTCGCCCTTGTCGGAGCCACCCTTGCCGGAGTCGCCCTTGCCCTGGTCGCCCTTGTCGGAGCCACCCTTGCCGGTGTCACCCTTGTCGGCGTCGCCCTTGCCCTGGTCGCCCTTGTCGGCCGAGTCGCCGCGGCGGGAGTCGTCGGAAAGCGGGGCGGAGCCGGAGCCCGCATTCTGAATCGCCGCAATCAACTCGTGCTTGCGCATCGCGGACAGGCCGCGAATGCCCTTGCCGGCGGCGATGGTGCGAAGCTCCGCCATGCGCAGCGACGTCAGGTTCTCCTGCCCCTCGGCAGAAACGGTGGTGTCCGTATCGGTCACGGAAATCCTTTCGTATTCTTCCCCGCGACAGCTGGCGCCATGAAGCGCCTCAGGCAATCCGCGCGGGCCGGTGGGCCGGCCCCGGGAATCCGGCCGCATCCGGCGGTCAGACCCGACACACGGAAAATCGTGGGGGTACGGCGCCGCGGAATAACGCTTGAAAACATCGACCCCATGAAAGTCCCCTGGGGTGACGAGGCAATGCCATGAAAGAAGGCCCCGGCGGCAACCCCGGCCCGACATGCGGGAAACGATTGGGATTGGGCGCGCCATGAAAAAGGGACCGACGGCATTCGTCGCGGCGTCCTGGGGATCAAGAGTAATACCCCCGTCTTCCCGCGGGCAACTGGAGGGGCCCGGTGTGTCCGGCGCGGCCCGCCCATGCCCCGGCCGGGCGGCGCACCTTCCCGGCTAGTGTGGTGGGCATGCGCAGCACGATGCAGGAGATCCCGCTCAACGTGGCGCGGATCCTCGAATACGGCCGCACCATCCACGCGAACACGAAAGTCACGTCGTGGGGGCCGGACGGGCCGGAGACGCAGACCTTCGCCGACGTCGGCGCCCGCGCCGCCGCCCTCGCCCACGCGCTGCGCGACGAACTGGGCATCGACGGCGACCAGCGGGTGGGCACGCTGCTGTACAACTGCGCCGAGCACCTCGAGGTGTTCCTGGGCGTCTCCGCGATGGGCGCCGTGTTCCAGCCGCTGAACCAGCAGCTGATGGACGACCAGATCGTGCACATCATCAACCACGCCCACGACGAGGTCATCATCGCCGACCCCGCGCTGGCCGAAACCCTTGGCCGCATGCTGCCGAGCTGCCCGAGCGTGCGGGCGGTGGTGTTCATCGGCACGCACGGGCTTGCCGACGCCGCCGTCCACCTCCCCGACGACATGCCGTGGCACTCCTACGAGGCCCTGCTCGACGGCCGCCCGGTCACCTTCGACTGGCCGGAACTGGACGAGACCAGCGGCGCCGCCATGTGCTACTCCACCGGCACGGAGGGCGCCCCGAAGGGCGTCATCTACAGCCACCGCTCGCTCTACCTGCACAGCCTGAACCTGCGGACCACCGACTCCTTCGCCATTTCCCACGGCACCCCGTGGCTGTGCTGCGTGCCCATCTACCACGTCCTCAGCTGGGGCGTTCCGCTGGCGGCGTTCGCGTGCGGCGCGCCGCTGGTGTTCCCCGGCGGGGACCTGTCGTCGCCGCGGCTGGCGGAAATCATCGCCACGTCGTTGCCGCGAGTCGCGCAGGGCGTGCCGACGCTGTGGATTTCGCTCATGGTGCATTACCTCAACAACCCGCCGGAGCGGATGAGCCTGCAGGACATCTTCGTCGGCGGCTCCCCCGCCCCGCGCGCCCTGATCCGGATGTGGGAGGAACGCTACGGCGTGGACGTCATCCACCTGTGGGGCATGACCGAAACGTCGCCGGTGGGCACGGTCGCCCGGCCGCCGTCGGGTGCGTCCGGCGAGGCCCGCGAACGCTACCGCGCCTCGCAGGGCCGTTTCCCGGACATCATGGATTTCCGCATCGTCGACGAGGACGGCCGCATCCTCGACCTGCACGACCGCAACCAGGGTGAGCTGCAGGTCCGCGGCAACACCGTGACCGGTTCCTACTACCACTCCCCCGAGGAGGACGACGGCGGTGAGGCGCACCTTTTCCGCGGCGACGAGGTCGATCGCGCCCGGTCGCGGTTCACCGCCGACGGGTGGCTGCGCACCGGTGACGTCGGTTCCATCACCCGCGACGGGTACCTCACCGTCCAGGACCGCGCCAAGGACGTCATCCGCTCCGGCGGCGAGTGGATCTACTCGGTGCAGCTGGAGAACTTGGTCATGGAGTCCGGCGACGTCGTCGAGTGCGCCGTCATCGGCGTCCCCGACGAGAAGTGGGGCGAGCGCCCCCTCGCGGTCACCGTCCTGTACCCGGACATCGCCGGCGACAAGGAGCAGGCGGAGAAGCTCCGCGACGAACTGCGGCCGAAGCTGCCGAAGTGGATGCTCCCCGAGTACTGGGCCTTCGTCGACCGCATCGACAAGACGTCGGTGGACAAGTTCGACAAGAAGGACCTCCGCGCGCACCTGGCCGCCGGTGAGCTCGACGTCATCAAGCTGAAGGGCCCCGGCGAGAACCGCTAATCGCCGCACTTCCCCGCTTTCCGACGGTGGCCCCGCGGCGACCGGCCCGAACCGCGGGGCTTCACGTCCGCCAAGCGGTCAACCTGAATTCATAACCAACGGCGACCTGCGTAAATACCCCTCACATTCAGGTCTATTTCGAGAACTTGAACGTCAGCGGACATGAAGCCCCTGGATTGGGCGTCCCAGGGCGGCGACGTCCCCGGGGCGGCGCAGGCGGAGGC
>DUOR01000257.1 GCA_012838715.1 Actinomycetales bacterium | reverse complement strand
TGGAGTCCGCCCGGGGCATGGGTAACGGTGATGGGGTGCGCCGATGTGGCTCTTTTGGGGGATGAAAACGCCCCCGCGCCCCACGGTGGGTGTGGGGTGCGGGGGTGGTGGGTTCTATCGGGCGGTGCGGCGACCTTGGTGCGGGCCGCCAAGACTCTGGCTAGGCGTCTTGTGTCGGCAGGGCCGCGGGAGGAGTGGGCGCTCCCTTCGGAGGCGCGATCTTCGGGTAGGAGCGAGCCGTCCCCGCGGTGCCCGTGCCCGTTGAGCCGCCGACTGCGCTATCGGCACCCTTTTCGCCCGTCGTGGGCGTCGCCGCGCCGCCGCTGGCGCGTCCGGTGGCAGGGTCCCAGTGCCCGTCGACGAGCTTGCGTTGAACCACGATCGCACCGCCCAGCAGCAGGGCCGAAAACACGAGGATGCCGATGCCTCCGGCCACAGGGCCCAGCTTCGCGATCGATCCGATGAGAATGCCCGCCCAGCCGAAGTCGGCGTCGCCGAAGGTCGTGTTTTCCGACCCGAAGGTACCCAGCACGCTGACCAAGAAAGCCGGAAGCAGCGTGATCAGCAGACCGTTGGCGAAGGCGCCGAGGATTGCGCCGCGGCGGCCACCGGTCGCATTGCCGTACACGCCGGCCGCGCCGCCGGTGAAGAAGTGGGGGACCAGTCCCGGAAGAATCAGCGCGGCGCCGAACATGGGGTTGAGCCACGCTGCGAGCATCGCCAGGCCCGCAAGTCCGCCGATGAAGGAGGATACGAATCCGATCAAGACGGCGTTCTGGGCGTAGGGGAAGACGATCGGCGCATCGAGGGCGGGGATCGCGCCGGGCACGACCTTCGCCGCGATGCCCTGGAATGCGGGGACGAGCTCGCCGAGGATGGTGCGCACGCCGAAGAGGATGACGGCCACGGCGACGCCGAACTGCAGTCCCTGTGTGACGGACATCATCAGGTAATTGCCGACGCCGGTCGCGCCGTCCTCGAAGGCCGTGAAGGCTTCTTCGGACCCGGCGCGGACCAGGTACATGATGGCCAGGATCAGGTACATCAGCACCATGGACAGGGCGGTGGCGACCATGGAATCGCGCAAGAAACGCAGTCCCTCCGGCAGTCTGAGCTCCTCGGTGGAACGGGACCGCTTCGCGCCCTTGCCCCCGACCATCGAGCCGACGGCCCCGGCCGCGATGTAGCCGGCGGTGCCGAAGTGGCCGATGGCGATGGAATCGTCGCCGGTGACCTTGCGGGTCCACGGATGCGCCAGCGCGGGCAGCGAGACCATGAGGATGCCGAGCACCAGCGCGCCAAGCATGACGACGACCCAACCGTCGAACCCGGCGGTGGCCAGGATCATGGTCAGCATCGTGGCCATGAACAGCACGTGGTGGCCGGTGAGGAAGACGTAGCGGAGTGGGGTGAAACGGGCGAGCACGAGGCTGATGGCGAAACCGAGGATCATCAGCCACGCCACGCGTGAGCCGTATTCCTGCTGGGCGATTCCGACGATCGCCTCGTTGGTGGGCACGATGCCGTGCATGCCGGTGGCGCCCTGGATCATCGCGCCGAGCGGCTCGAGTGAGGCGACGACGAGGGTCGCCCCGGCGCCGATCATCAGGAAGCCGAGCGTGGCCTTGATGGCGCCGCCGGCGACTTGCCCGGCGTTTTTGCGCAGGGCGGCGAGTCCGACGGCGGTGATGATGCCGATGAGGAAGGCGGGGACGGAAAGAAACTCATTGACCAGGAACTGTGCGGCGTCGACGAGCCAGTTCATGACGTACTCCTAACGGAAGATTCGGGGTCGGTCGGCGTCGTCGGGCTAGACGTCGTACAGCGAGCGGAGCGCGGCGTCGACCTCGGCCGCGGACGTGAAGTTTTCGATGACGTGCACGGGGACGCCGGGGTCGCCGAGCGTGCGCGCGATCTCGCCGGAGGTGAGGATGCAGTCGGCTTCGTTGGCCTTGCCCTTCGCGGAGATCGTGTCGGTGGCCTCGACCGTGATGTACGGGCCCCAGCCCCAGGCGTCCAGCACCTGCTCGAGGGTGTTCTTCAGGAAAAGGGACGTGCCCAGCCCGTTGCCGCAGACGGTGAGGATGCGGTCGCGGGTGCTTCCGGGGGCCGTGCTTTGCGACGGTAGGTGCGCTTCGTCGGTGGGCCCGCCCGGCGGAACCGCCGTGGGCCCCGTCTTCGGGTGTCCGCCGGTGGCGGCGCCTTCGATGATCGCGCGGACCTCGGCGGACGAAGTCGCGGTGTCGAGGGCGCGGCGCTTGTCCGCGGAGCCGATGATCTTCGCCAATTGCGCCATGGCTCGGGTGTGGGCCTTGGAGTCGACGGCGGCGAGGGCGACCACGAGGGAAACCGGGTCGTTCTTGTCGTGTCCGAATTCCACGGGCTCCGCGAGCCGCACCCAGGACATCTCCGTGCGGTGAACCGCTCCCGAAGGACGGGCGTGGGCGAAGGCGAAGCCGGGGGAGATGACGATGTAGGGGCCCTTTTCCTCGACGCTGGTGATCATCGAACTGGTGTAGGCCTCGTCGATGGCGCCGCGGTCTTCGAGCAGGCGGCCCGCGATGCGGATCGCCTCCCGCCAGTCCGCGGCCGGCGCATCAAGACGGATCGAATCGTCGTGCAGTAGTTGACCGATGGTTGTCATGCCTCAAGGATAGGCCTGTTCGAAACGATTCAGAAGAGGCAATTTCGCAGACCGGATTCGAGGTTTGGGTCGCGCCCGCCTACGTCCCGCAGTACGTCGTGTAGTCGCCGAATTCTTCGGGGGCCGGGCGCTCGAATCGTTCGTCGGCGGGGTTGCCGCTCGGCGTGAACGGTTCGGTGATCCTCGCCAGCAGCGCGTGGAACGGGTCCATGTTGCGGGGCTCGTTGGCGTCGCCGGCGCCC
>DUOR01000256.1 GCA_012838715.1 Actinomycetales bacterium | reverse complement strand
GCATCGGCGGGCGCATTGGCCCGCGGCAGGAACCGGTGCAGCAGATACCCGAGCGCGGCGGCGCCGGCCCAGGCCACGACCGCGGGCCCCCAACCCCAACGGACGTCGAGGGCGCCGGCCGCCCACGCCGCGAAACCGGTGACACCCACCGCAACCGGCCCCGCCGCCGCGAGCGCCGGCATCGGCCGCAGGCCCGCGGCCACGCCAACGACCGCACCCGGCACGAACAAAAGCAGGGCGGTCACGACGGCGGCAAGGAACACGGAACCTCACTCGGACAGGGGGATTGCGGGGGACGGGGGCAGGCGATGGGCCGGGTCAGCGGGGCTTCACGCCGAAGCTTCACGACGGATCGCGCGGCGGCGCTAACCGCCCATCACCGTCAACCCGGCCAATCTAACCCATCGCCCGGATTGCGACCGGCAACGACGAACCGGCCTCCCCACGGGAAGCGGGAAGGCCGGTTTCGGGATGCAGCGGGTCAGGGCCGGACGTATGCGACGTCGCCGAAGTCCGTCGTGCATTCGTAGACGTACGCGCCATCGCCATCCTCGATGCGATCGCAGGTGCCGCTCGAATCGCGGGAGAGGAGATCGTCGTAGGCGGTGAACGGGACGGACGCATCGGAGGCGGGGCTGTAACCGACGAGCTCCGCCGCGATGTTCTCCGCGAAAACGCAGGTGGTGGCGTAGGAACCCGACGCCACGAAAACGATGCCGCTCGGCGGGTCGCATTCCGTGACCACATCCAGGCCGTAACCCCATTCGCCCGGCGAGTACGAGGGGCCGAGCC
Source organism: Actinomycetales bacterium (assembly GCA_012838715.1). GTDB lineage: Bacteria > Actinomycetota > Actinomycetes > Mycobacteriales > Mycobacteriaceae > Corynebacterium. Next base: position 8,315 of record DUOR01000256.1, on the reverse strand, counting down.
CGAAGTCCAGGGTCGGCGAAACCGTCTCGGTGGCCGTTTCGGTCACCGTCGACGGCCGCTCCGAGGTCGTTTCGGTGGTCTCCTCCGAGATGCGCGCGGCCCGGGTCGACCGGTCATCATCATCGTCCTCGTCGCCGCCGAGGAAGAAAAAGAGGCCACCGGCGATCACGAGCACCGCGACGACGGCGCCGATGATCCCGAACAGCAGACCGTTCTTGTTGCCGCCGGAGCTCCCGGGGGCGCCGGCGGCACCGGCCGGCGCCGCCGCGTACGGGTACTGCTGCTCCCCTTGGTTGGGGTAGGCGCCCTGGTACTGGCCGTAATTGTTCTGGCCGTACGCATTCTGGTTGGGGCCTGACCGTAGGGTCCCTGGCCGTACGGATTGTTCGGTCCCTGTCGGTACGGATTGTTCGGTCCCTGTCCCCAGGTTTCGTCCGGGTTCGGGCCCGCCCCGTCGCCGTACGGGCGATTCGAGTTCATTCTTCGTTCCTCCGAAATTCGATCGGGGACCGGGAACCGTCATTGGCTGCGCGGAAACCGCTCAAGTCATGTACGCGGGCACGTCAGGCGCGATCAGGCACCCCGTGCATCGGTGAATCGCGTCCCGGAAAGCCTTGCGCCCAGGTATCCGCAATCCGGAAACCCGCGCGGAAATCCTATTACGGTCCGCGGCGTAACTGCTGGTCAAAAGGCTCCGGCCGGTGGCCACCAGGTATTTTTGCCCCGTGATCAACCCGAACCGGGGGTGCACTGCAAACAGTCCACGGCAATGCGGTTTTGAATCGAGGATCTTTGAAGCCGGGAAACGAAGAAACCGGCCTCCCCACGGGAAGTGGGAAGGCCGGTTTCGAGTTGGTGTCAGCCACCGCGCGGCTGGGGCGGGGTCATGCCCGCGGCAATCACGGGTAGACGTACACGGTGTCCAGGTCGGTGGTGCACTCGAAGAGGGAGTCGCCGTCGCCGTCGGTGATTTCATCGCACGTGAAGTCGACGTCCTTGTCGAGGATGTCGTCGTAGGCGGTGACCGAAACGGGCGCATCGTCGACGTCGTAGCCGACCAGCTGGGATGCGACTTCCTCGGCGGTGGCGCAGGTGGTCCAGGACATGCCCGAACCGACCCAGCGGATGCCTTCCGGCGCGGTGCAGCCCTTGTCGATGTCCAGGCCGGTGCCGTAGTAGCCGGGGGCCGCCGAGAAGTCGCCGTCGCTGGTCGTGGTGGTGGTCGTGGTGGTTTCCCGGGTGGTGGAGGTCGCGGTGCCGGTGTCATCGCTGGTCGCGGTGGTTTCGCGCTCCGAAGTCGTGCGCCCCTCCCGGGCGGTGGGCTCCTCGTCGTCTCCGCCGAGGAAGAAAATCAGGCCACCGATGATGGCGATCAGCGCCACCAGGCCGCCGACCAGACCGACGATGAGGCCGGTCTTGCTCTTGCCTTCATTCTGGCCCGGGCCGCCGGGGCCACCCGGTCCGCCGGCCGCGCCGTACGCGCCGTAGGCACCCTGCTGCTGGTACTGGTCCTGGCCGTAGGGGGCCTGGCCGGAGGCGTCCTGGCCGTACGGGCTCTGCCCCCAGGCCTGGGTCTGGTCGTAACCCTGCTGGCCCTGCTGGCCGTAGGGCTGCTGGTAGGGGTCGGGCTGGCCCTGCTGGCCGTAGGGCTGCTGGTACGGATCCTGGCCGTAGGGCTCAGAACCGCCGGCACCGGAATTCGGTCCGCCCTGATCCCAGGGATCGCCCCCGAGGCCGTCGCCCCCACCGTCGTTCGGTCGGTTCGAGTTCATTTTCTGTCCCTCCGATGAATCTGGCCGTCGCCGGGTTTCGCCGCCGTCGGCCGAGCCGAAGCTGTCTGAGTCGATTAAGAGGGTGGCTCACGCCACCCGATCCCGCATCTTCAGCGGGATTCCTTAGAACAAACGCCCGTCGAATGCCCCTGGAGGGGACGCCGGCAGAGCCGAAAATTCATACCCAAACCATATATCGGGGATGCGCGGGTGGCACGGAGTTGTTTCGGGCGCCCCGTCAACAGGGGTTTTGCCTGTCGCCCCAACCTGTTTAGGGGTCATCCGGACGGGTTCCGTGCAGCGAAGATGGTCGGATGACCACCCGGCACGGGGTGGCCACCCCGCACGGGGTGGCCGCCCGGCACGGGGTGACCGTCCGGTCGGCCGGGATGTCCCGGTCAGCCGGCGAAATCAGCGGCGAAATCAGTACGGGTAGACGTACACGACGGCGTTGCGGCCGCCCTCGCACTTGAACACCGGGTCGAGTTCGGAGTCCTGGGCGCGGCGGCAGGACATCGAGATGTTCTCCTGGGTCGTCGGGCTGTAGGCGGTGACCGTCAGCGGTGCGGCGGAGATGCTCTCGTAGGCGAGTTCGCGGGCGACGTTCTCGGCGAAACCGCAGGTGGTGGTCGAGTGGCCGGTGCCGACCCAGCTGGTGCCGCCGACGTCGCCGCAGCTCCGGTAGGTGTTCAGGCCCACGCCGTACTGTCCGGGGCCGGCGGTGTACCGGTCGGAACCGCCGGAGCCGCCGGAGTTGGGGGCGGGGGCGGGCGCCTGGGTGCGCGTTTCGGTGACGGTCGCGGTTTCCGTCTGGGTTTCCGTCGACGGCGGGGCGTCTTCGCTGGCCCGGTCGGCGGTCCGGCGGGAGTCGTTGACCACCGCGGTGTCGCGGGCCTCGACGTCGTCATCGTCGTCGCGCATGAACAGGACGACGCCGACGCCGGCGACGATCACCAGCGCCGCGATGACGCCGATGATGCCGATGAGCAGGCCCGAGTTGCCGCCACCGCCTCCGCCCTGCGGTTCCTGCGGCGGCTGGTACGGCGGGTAGGGCTGCTGCGGCGGCTGTTGGGGCTGCCATTCGGAGGTGGGCTCGTAACCCCAGTCGTCGTATGAGCCGTATTGCTGGTTCATGGTGAGTGCGCTCCCCGTGTCCTTCTTCAATGTGCTGTCGTGCTTGTACGTGCTGTCTCGGTTGCGTGTGCGCCGCGTGCGCCGCCGCTGTGCGGTTCCTATTGGCCGATGGTGGCGATGATTCCCCGGACCACCGCCTGCGCCATTCCCGTGCGGCCGTCCTCCGACGCCAGCAGGGCGATGTCGGCGGAGTCGCGCATGTTCCCGAATTCGACGAGCACCTTCGGTTTGGTCGACAGGTTCAGCCCTGTGAGGTCGCTGCGGTGGTCGATTCCGTCGACGCCGAGGTAGTTCGACGGCGTGAAGCCGCCGGCGAGGAATCCGTCCCGGATGTTGGCGGCGAGTTCCGCGGAGCCTTCGGCGTCGTTGCCGGGCAGGGGGGCGGCGACGGTGATGACGTGGAAGCCCCGGTTGCCTTCGCCGGCGCCGTCGGCATGCAGGCTGACGACGACGTCGGCGGCGGAGGAATTCTCCTTCTCCGCGCGGAGGTCGATGCAGTCGGCGACGCCGGAGTCGTCCTCGCGGGACAGTTGGACGGTGGCGCCGAGAGCCTCGAGCTGATCCTTGATTTCCATGGCCATCAGCCAGTTGAAGGTGTGCTCGGGCCAGCCGTCGTTGGCGGTGGTGCCGGATACCTGGCAGGGCTTCGTGCCGCCGCGGCCGTCGGTGACCTGCGGGTTGTTGGCGGGCATCACCGCGGCGTGCCCCGGGTCGAGGTAGATGGTGCGGCCGGTGAGGTCGCCGTCGACGGGTGCCGGCGCCGATTCGGGCGCCGACGGCGCGGCGGACGTGGAGGTGCCCCGCTCGCCCGACGTCCCCCGCGTGGGGCTGGGCGCGTCACGGCCCTGCGAGGCGGAGGCGCTTGCCGACGCGCGCATGTCGGCGTCGTCGCGGACGGCTTCGCCGACGTCGCCGATGGTGCATCCGGTCACCAGCATCGCGACGGTCGCGATGACGAGGGAAAGACCGGAACGGCGGGAAAGGGTGTTCACGTCCACCAGATTAGAGGGGCCACCCGAACCCCGGCGGCCACCGGCGGGTTTCCCACGAATACGGGGGGAGGTTTCGGAACGGCGCGGGTGATTGTGCAACACTCGTGTGACGTGAAAACCGGGACACCGTACCCGTGGCGGGGCCTCCGCGGCCCCGCGGCAACGGGTGCCCGGGAGTGGCCCGGGGTTTGCCGGGAGCTGCGGAAAGGGGAACGGCATGGATGATCGCAACTATGGCCCCGCCGACGGGAACATGGACTTGAGCGGGCGGCACTTCGGTGACGGCCCGCCGCACGACGACGCCCCGGGCCGCGGCGACGACTTCGATTTCGCGGCGTTCACCCGCAGCCTCAACGGCGACACCGCCGGTTTCGGCGTGTGGAGCATCGCCGCCGCCGGCGTTTTCCTGGCGCTGACGATCATGTCCTTCTGGTACGGCTGGCCGGCGTGGGCGCGGATGCTCTGCGTCATCGCATTGTTGGCGGTGGCCCTGCTGCCGTTGTTCAACCGGCAGCCGGTCGCTCCCGTCGAGCTGACCGCGGCGGAGCGCGAGCGCGTCGAGCGGGTCCTCGGGGAGCACGGCCCCCGTTCCGCCATCGCCCTCGTCCGCGCCCTGTACCCGGGGGAACCGTCGGCGTCGGCGGCCCGGACGGTGCGCATGCTCGTCGAGCGGAAGGGCCGCGCGGGCGCGTAGCCCCGGCCCCGGCGGGCGGCCCGCCGCGGGGTGGAACTAGACTTTCCCGCATGGCACACGAGTCGACGACGGCGAACGAGCAGGTTAACGAGCAGGTTGCGGCCCCGGGCGGATCCGGCGCAGGCGCGGGGGCGCAGCGTCGCCAGCGCGTCCTGTCGGGCATCCAGCCCACCGCGGATTCCTACCACCTGGGCAATTACCTGGGCGCCGTGAAGCAGTGGATTGGGCTGCAGGAAGATTTCGACGCCTACTACTTCATCCCGGACCTGCACGCGATCACGGTGCAGCAGGATCCGAAGGAGCTGCGCAAGCGCACCATCGCGGGCGCCGCGCAGCTGATTGCGCTGGGCATCGACCCGGCGAAGTCGGTGCTGTTCGTGCAGTCGCACGTGCCGGAGCACGCGGAGCTGTCGTGGGTGCTGACCTGCCTGACCGGCTTTGGCGAGGCTTCCCGCATGACGCAGTTCAAGGACAAGTCCCTGCGCCAGGGCTCCGACCACACGTCGGCGGGCCTGTTCGCGTACCCGATGCTGATGGCCGCGGACATCCTGCTGTACCGCCCGCAGCTGGTGCCGGTGGGCGAGGATCAGCGCCAGCACCTGGAGCTTTCGCGCACGCTCGCGCAGCGGTTCAACTCGCGGTACAAGAAGACGTTCGTGGTGCCGGAGGCGCACATCCTGGAGGGGTCGGCGAAGATTTACGACCTGCAGGAGCCGACGGCCAAGATGTCGAAGTCGGGCGCGAACCCGAAGGGCATCGTCAACCTGCTCGATGACCCGAAGGTGTCGGCCAAGCGCATCAAGTCGGCGGTGACGGACAACGACGGCGAGATCCGCTTCGACCGCGAGAACAAGCCCGGCGTGTCCAACCTGCTGGTCATCCAGTCGAGCCTGACCGGCCGCAGCGTCGACGACATCGTCTCCGGCTACCAGACCGCCGGCGCCGGCTACGGCCAGCTGAAGGGCGACACCGCCGAGGCGCTGGAGGCGTTCACCACGCCGCTGCGCGCCCGCTTCGATGAGCTGATGGCCGACCGCGGCGAGCTCGAGCGCATCCTCGCCGACGGCGCGGACCGCGCCCGCGAGGTCGCCTCCCGCACGTTGGAGCAGGTCTACGACCGCGTGGGCTTCCTCCGGGCCGCCAATCGCCGCTAGGCTGCACTTTTCCTGCTTGCCGACGGTTGCCCGGCGGCGCCCCGGTGCATGCCGGTAAACTGTCGGCGATGACGTTCGCCCGGGCGCCCGGGACCGGTCGATGGTCGCGGCGCTTGCCCTCAACGACGAAAGCAGGTGCGGCGGTGGCCACGACTACCCGACCCGATCCGAAGAAGACCGACAGGTACGGAATCGAAAGGGTCACCGACGACGATCCGGGCTTCGTCGACAAGCTCCGCATGAAGCACGGCTGGTTCGACCACATCATGCGGATGCAGGAGCGCTACACCGAGCAGGGCGGCAACCATTTCGCCGCGGGCGTCACCTACTTTTCGGTGCTGTCGGTGTTCCCGGTGCTCATGCTCGCGTTCGCCATCCTCGGCCTCGTGCTGCGGGGCAACGAGGATTTGCTGACCCAGCTGCAGGACCAGATCACCGAGGCCGTCGAGGGCGACCTGGGCAACACGGTCAACGACATCCTGGAGAGCGCCATCAGCCAGGCCGGCGGCGTGTTCACCATCGGTTTCGTCACCGCGCTGTGGTCGGGCCTGAGCTGGATGGGCAACCTGCGCATGGGTGTCACCGCCCTGTGGCGCCGCCCCATCATCGCCGACAACTTCGCGCTCGGTAAGCTGCGCGACTTCATCCGCCTGCTCGGCATGATGGTGATGATCGCCCTGACCTTCGGCATCACCGCCGTCGGCTCCTCCGGCCTGACCCAGTCGCTGATGGACCGGATTGGCCTGGGTGACGTCCCCGGCATCGGCGTGCTGACGACCGTCGTCGCCATCGTCGTCGGTCTGCTGGCCAACTGGGTGCTGTTCTTCTGGATGATCGCCTCGCTGCCGCGCGGCAAGGTCCCCATGAAGCAGGCGGCGCAGGGCGCGGTCATCGGCGCCATCGGTCTCGAGGTGGTCAAGCAGCTGGGTTCGCTGTTCTTCTCCAACGCGCTGTCGAATCCGGCCGGCGCGGTCTTCGGCCCCATCATCGGTCTGATGGTCGTGTTCTACCTGATTTGGCGCATCACCATGTACGCCTCGGCCTGGACGGCCACCACCGAGGAGGCCATGGCGATGGAGGACCCGGACCTGCCGGCCCCGGCCGTCATCCACGTCCGCCCGGAAGCCGCCCGCGGCGGTTCCCGCGACGGCGTCGCCAAGCTGCTGCGCCTGCGCTGACCCGCCCGAAACCCCGAACCCCGGGGCCCGGAAATCATCCGGGCCCCGGGGTTCATTCATGCGCGGGGTCGCGCGGGGCATGGGCGGGGCCGCGCGGGGTGGTCAGCCGCGCTTCTTCGGGCGGCGGATCGCCCACCAGCCGATGAGGGCGATGCCGACGCCCGCGATGCCGAGCACCCACCCCAGCTCCTTGGCGGCGGGGCCGCCGTCGATGCCGAGGGCGTCGAGGATCTCGCCCTCCATGTCGTCGGCGCCGAGTTCGCCCGCGCCCTCGCCGGAGGCGGCGATGGCGAGATTGCCCACCTCGGTGCCCTCCGGGGTCCCGAACCCGGCCTCGAGCAGCATCGCCGCCTGCTGCCAGGCGCGGTGGCCCTCCTCGACGGTGGTGTCGAGGATGATGACGCCCAACCGGCGGCCGTCGCGTTCCGCGACGCCGACGAAGGTGTGGCGGGACAGGTCGGTGAAACCGGTCTTGCCGCCGAGCGCCCCCTCGAAACCGCTGGCGAGCAGCTGGTTGTCGTTGGACATGGTGAAGCCCTCGATGCCGTTGTCCTCGTCGCCCGGCATGTCGTGCAGGCGGGTGGCGCTGAGCCGGCGGTATTCCGGATCATTGAAGGCCTCGGCGTAGAACAGGCCCATGTCGAAGGCGGAGGTGGACTGGCCGGGGCCGTCGAGGCCGCTGGTGGTGGCCACGCGGGTGTCGGTGGCGCCGAGCTCGCGGGCCTTCTCGTTGACCTTGCGCAGCACCTCCTCCTCGCCGCCCAGGGCGCGGGTCAGTGCGGAGGCGCAGTCGTTTCCGGAGCTCATGATGAGCCCCAGCAGCAGCGTCTCCACCGAATAGTCCTTGTCGCCGACGAGGCCCGCGCGGGAACCCTCGATGTTGGCGTCCTCCTCGGTGACGCGGATGTCCTCGTCCAGCTCCAGTTCGTCGAGGGCCACCAACGCCACGAGGACCTTGATGATCGACGCCGGCCGGTAGCGGCCGTGCGGGTCCTTCGCGGCGATGACGTCACCGGTGACCGTGTCGAACACGAGCCACGACGATGCGGCCACGTCCTCCGGCACCTCGAAGTCGTCGGTGGCGACGACGTCGCATTCCGCCATGCGCGGCCCGCCCGCCGGATGCTCCGGAACGGGCAGCGGGGTGGGGGTGGCGGCGCCGGGGGCGGGCACCTCCGAAGTGTTCACCGCCGGGGGAGTGTTTTCCCGGAATTCGCAGTTGCCCGTGTCGCGGCGCCCGGGGGCGGGGCCGGACGGTTCCTCTTCCTCGCCCGTCGCCGAGGTCTCCGTCGAGAGTTCCGCCGAGGTCCCTACCGCGGGATCCACCGAGGGCTCCACCGTCGGCTGCGCCACCGCCACGCTCGCGGCCGGCGCGGCGGGTGCGGCGGCGG
>DUOR01000255.1 GCA_012838715.1 Actinomycetales bacterium | reverse complement strand
GGCGGCACGACGCCTTCGGGCACGGCGTGGGGCAGCTCGGGGTCGTCGTAGATTTCGGTGACCTGCCATTGCTTGCCGACGACGCGTTCGTCGGCGCCCACGGAACAGCCGGCCATCGCGGCGGCGGTCGCGCCGGCGACGGCGATCGCGAGGGCGTGCCGGGCCCGCAGGCTCATCGGGCGGCCTCGTGGGCCGCGGCGAGCTCGCGGAGGAAGCTCTCCGCCCACAGGTCGACGTCGTGGTCCCGGACCTGGGCGTGCATGCGCCGCATCCGATCGCGGGCGTCGGCGCGGGCGGCGTCGTCAAGCGGATCGGCGGCGAGCGACGTGGAGTTGGCGGCGGCCATGATGGCGCGCTTCACCGACTCGAGGTCGTGCGGGTTGCACAGGTGCGCCCCGTCGAGCTCGGTGGCGGCGCCGGTGAACTCGGAGAGGACCAGGGAGCCGGTGCCGTCGGGATGGCAGGCGACGTACTCCTTGGCCACGAGGTTCATGCCGTCGCGGAGGGAGGTCACCACCATCACGTCGGCCGCCGAGTACATGCCCAGCAGCTGGTCGAAGGGGACGGGCCGGTGGATGTAATGGATCACCGGGCGGCCCAGCGAGGCGAAGCGGCCGTTGATGCGGCCGACGGCGCGCTCGACGTGGCCGCGGGTGACGCGGTAATCGTCGACGCGCTCGCGGGACGGCGTCGCGACCTGCACGAACACGGTGTCCTCGGGGTCGAGGGCGCCGGATTCCAGCAGCGACTCGTAGGCCTCCAGGCGCACCAGGATGCCCTTCGTGTAATCGAGGCGATCGACGCCGAGCAGCAGGGTGCCCGGGTTGCCCACCGCCTCGCGGACGGCGCCGCGATCCTTCTCCGCGGCGCGTTCGATGACGCTGCCCGAGTCGATGGAAATGGGGAAGGAACCCACCCGGACGGCGCGGCCGTCGGGCGCGATGACGGTGCCGCTGGCCTTGCGCACCGAGGACTCGCCGCGCACGTCGAGCTCGTCGGGGAGGCCCGTGTGCGAGCCGGCCTCGCCGGACACGCGGCGGCACAGCTCCAGGAAATTGTCGGCGAAGGAATCCAGGTGGAACCCGATGACGTCGGCGCCGAGCAGCCCGCGGACGATCTCCTCGCGCCACGGCAGCTGCCGGTAAATCTCCGACGGCGGGAACGGGATGTGCAGGAAGAACCCGATGGTCAGGTCGGGGCGCAGCTGCCGCAGGATGCCCGGCACCAACTGCAGCTGGTAGTCCTGCACCCACACGGTGGCGCCCTCGGCGGCGCGGCGGGACACGGCCTCGGCGTAGCGGAGGTTGACCTCGCGGTAGGACTCCCACCAGTCGCCGTCGTACTTCGGCGGGACGATGAGGGAGTGGTACAGCGGCCACAGGGTGGCGTTGGAGAAGCCCTCGTAGAACCTCTCGTGGTCGTCCGACGTCAGCTCCACCGGGAACAGGTGCAGCCCCTCGTCGGTGTCGATGGCCTCCGGCACCTCGGGGGCGTCCGGCGCGTCGGAGACCGAACCCGCCCAACCGACCCACGCGCCGTTGTTGCGCAGCAGGACCGGGGTCAGGGCCGTGACCAGCCCACCGGGGCTGGCCTCCCAGCGCACGCCGTCCGGCGCCGACGGATCGTCGACGGGGGCGACGGGCAGCCGGTTGGCCACGACGACGAAATCCGAACGTTCGCGGCCCATTCCGATCAAGCCTTCTTGGTCGTCTTCTTGGCGGTCTTCTTCGCCGCCTTCTTCGCGGTGGCCTTCTTGGCGGTCTTCTTCGCCGTGGCCTTCTTCGCCGCCTTCTTGGTGGACTTGCGGGTGCGCTTGACGGCCTTGGGGGCGGTGGCCTCCAGGTGCTCCTCGTGGACCTTCTTGTAGCTGAGGCCCTCGGGCTCCACGCCGAGCATGCACATCAGGGTGACGCAGTCGTGGAAGTCGTCGGAGAAGGTCGCGACGATGCGCCGCGCGCCCGCCGCCGTTTCGGCCTCGACCTGGTGCAGTGCCTCGTTCTGGGCGGTGCGGGTGTCGGTGACCTTCGGTGGCACGGATCCTCCTGGCTCGTGGCGGTCGGCCTCGGCGGCAGTGGT
>DUOR01000028.1 GCA_012838715.1 Actinomycetales bacterium | reverse complement strand
TCGGGTCGAGAATGTCGATCAGGCGCTTGTGGGTGCGCATCTCGAAGTGCTCGCGCGAGTCCTTGTACTTGTGCGGCGAGCGGATGACGCAGTACACGTTCTTTTCGGTGGGCAACGGCACGGGGCCAACCACGCGGGCGCCCGTACGGGTCACCGTCTCGACGATGCGGCGCGCGGACGCGTCGATCGCCTCGTGGTCGTAGGCCTTCAGCCTGATGCGGATCTTTTGTCCCGCCACGCTTGTCCTCTCCTCGGTCGGCGCGCCCTCTGGGGGCGTCGACCCTGTCATTGTCTTCCCTGGCTCCGGTGCTGCCTTGCCGGTCATGGCCAGCGCCAGGTTTTCGATGCTGGGTTTGCTTTTCGCTGTCGGCTCCGTCGTCGGGTCATGGCGCGTCACAGCGCCGATGCATCCGAGAGGACGGTTCGCCCGTGCCCGTGCCTTGTCCGACGTCATCCGGCAACCGGATGCGCGGGGCGTGGGCGCGTGTGCGCCGATTCCCAGTTAAGGAGAGGCATCCCCCAATGAAAGCGTGGGTGCCTATCGCCTACTGCCGCTGTGTATTTGCCATGCCAACCCCGGCCCCCGCGGTCGGGCGTGTCGCCCTTTTTTACCTCGGGGCACGGTGCCGCCACTGGTTTCCCGGTGCCGGCGTCGTGGCCATGCTCACTTCACCACCGCGTTCGCCGCATCCTTCGCCGGTTCCCTGGGGCCTGGCGCCGCATGCGTGTCGTTCACGCCGTGTTAAAGCAACCCGTGTATTAAAGCATGTCGGTGGTCCATGACCCAAATCCCTCCCGATCATGTGACGGGAATCTCAACGGGCCCGGCTGCGGGACTCGCTGCGGGACTCGTGCCCAGAAGCGTCGCCCGGGAGCATCGAGCGGAAGCGCCGATCGGGAGCGCCGACCGGCGCCCGTCGGCACGCTCGGTGAACGGTTTTCTGCGTGACCGGGGTGACCGGGGGCACAATGGGGTGGAGCGGGCGTCGCGTTGCGGTCCGCGCCGCGGGAGGTTCCCGTGGTCGCCGCGCCGCCCGTCAGGGACAGGAGCGAGCATGACCGAACAGCCCATCATCGGTTCGGCGCCGGACGTCGGCGACCGTGGCCGCACGATCATCGAGGATGTCGTGGTGACGAAGATTGCGGGCATCGCCGCCCGCGACGTTACCGGCGTGCATGATCTCGGCGGTGGCGCGGGGCGGTTCGCGGGCGCGGTCCGCGAGCGCATCCCGGGCGCCGGCGTGGACGTGCGCCAGGGCATCGCGGTGGAGGTCGGCGACGACAGCGTGTCCGTGGACGTCACGGTCATCGCGGAGTTCGGCGTGGCCATCCATGAGCTCGCCGACGCCATCCGCGAGAACGTCATCGTGTCCGTGGAGCGGATGACCGGCCTGAACGTCATCGCGGTGGACGTCACCGTCCATGACGTGATGTTGCCGGACGAGGAGTACGAGGAGCCCGGCGATGCCGAACCCCGTTCCATCCGCGGTCGCTGAGTCCCTGGTCGCGGCGGTGTCCGCCGTGCCCTTCATCGACGGCCCCGACGAGGGCCGCTTCGGCGAGGTCGCCCTGCTGTACCCGCGGTTCCGGGCGCCGGGCCTGCGCTGGCTGGATGGCCGCCTCGAGGTGCACGTGCGGGTCGCTGTGGATCCGCGCGACCCCGCCCCGCTTTCCGACGCCGCCCGCGCCGTGCGCGCCGCCGCCGAATCCGTGCTGGCGGCATCCCCGGATCTGAGCCATGCACCGGTCGACGTATTCGTGGCGGACGTCGTGCCCGCCAACCCCGTCCCCGCTGGCCCGACCGCAGCCGGCGCCGCCGACCCGACCCCGGTGGGAGGGATCTGACGTGGAGTACCTGAAGATCGGCGTTTTCGCCGGATTGCTCCTGGCCATCGCCACGGCGGCGGGCGGCGTCGTCGGATTCCTGCTGGGCATCGTGTTCGCGGCGGTGGGCGCGGCCGTCGGCGGGCACCTCGGCGGCGTGTTCGACCTGCGCGAGCTGCTCGACCGCGGTCCGCGAAGGCGGCGATGACGATGGGCGGCTCCTCCGTCACCCATGTCCCCGCCGCCCCGGGCGCCCGCGGCGAGACCTTCCTCGGCGAGAACGCGGTGGAGCGCATCGTCGTCGCCGCCATCGCCTCGGTGCCGGGCACCGTCGAGTCGGCCTCGCGCATCAACCGCCTCGCGGGCCGCGGTTATCCCCGGGTCGACGTGCAGATGGATCCTTTCGGCGCCGCCGTCGCCGTCGAGACCGACATCGCCGTCTCCTGGCCGTCGCCGGTCGTCGAGGTCGCGCGCGCCGTGCGGGCCACCATCACCCGGTGGCTTGCCGACGCCACCGGCCTCCCGGTCGTCCGCGTCGACGTGCGCGTGGCATCCGTCGTTGGTTCGGAGTCGGGTCGCCCGCTCCTCCGCGTGACCGCCGCTGAGGTCCGCGCCCACGATCCGGCCCCTGCGCTTACGTCGCCGGCGGTCCGGTCGAGCGCGGCGTCGGGCACGGCGGCGAACGGAACGTCGGGGGTGCGGCGCATGTCCCCGGTGGCGGTCCCCGTCGAACCGGCCATCCGCCCCGCCCCGCGGCACCGGTCCGCCACCGTGACCCACCCGTCGGCGCGCGGCGCCATCCCGGTGCGCAGCCCGGTCATCCGGCCGCGGCCGAACCCCGGGACTCCCCGCCCCCGCGGGGCAACCACGGTTCTCCGGCGCAGGTCCGGTGATCCGCGATGACGAAGGACGCACCTCCCGACCGCGACCGGTGGCGCCCGCTCGCCGCGCCCGCGGCACGGCCCGTCGCCTACCTCGCGGCGCTCACGCTGCTGATCATCGCCGGCATCGCGGTCCACGATCTCCTGTGCCGCTGGGACATCATCGATCGCCCGCAGCTCATCGCGGGCGCCGCGGACTGGCTCGCCACCCGCGACTGGTCGATGTTGCTGCTGCCCGCCTCGATCATCGCGGTCCTCTTCGGGCTGTTGTTCGTCGCGGTCTCGGTGAAGCCGCGCCGCCCGACGCACCTGCAGGCCAACTCCCCCGCCCCGATCTGGCTGCGCCAGGTCGACGTCGCCCGCGTGGCGTCGCTCGGCGCCCGCCGCTGCCCCGGCGTCCTGTCCGCGACGTCGGCGGCGAACCACCGGACGGTCCTGGTCACCGTCGAGGGCGGCGGCACCGCCGCGGAAGAGTTGACGGCCCGCATCCATTCCGCAGTCGAGCCCATCGTCGACGCGACGGTCGCGAATGCCCCGCAGGTCAAGGTCCGGATCGCGGGAGGTGCCCGCCGATGAGGAAAACAGCCGTCGTCGTCGACCGCGTCTTCGCCGCCCTCCTCGGCCTCACCCTCCTGGCGGGCGGCATCTGGGGGCTGACCGCCGTCTTCGGCGTCGAACCCCTCGCCACCTGGGCCGGAGAGGTCGAACCCGACGTGGGCGTCCGCATCGCCGAGGCCGACTGGTACGGCGGGGCGCTGGTCGCCACCGTCGTCATCGCGCTCCTGCTGGCCCTCTGGCTCATCGCCCTCAACCTCAGCCGCCGCACCGCCGGGGCCACCGTCGACGAATCCTCCGGCGACGCCGGGGAAGTCCGCTTCCACGTGGGCGACGTCGCGGCCGCCGTCGGAAAGCACATCGCGGCCCACGACGGGGTACGGCGCACCCGCGCGCGGACCCGCATGAACGACGACGCCCCGGCCATCACCGTCATCGTCGAAACCGAGTACGACGCCGACCTGCAGGCGATCTTCCGGCTGTGCGAGGACTCGGAACGCGACATCCACGACGCCGTCGGCATCGACGGACTGCGCATCCGCTTCCTTGTCCACGTCGACCGCGCACCCGCGAACTGACCCGGAACCACGGAAACGACAAGGAGGGCCCTTCCCGAAAAATCGGGAAGGGCCCTCCTTGGGCCGCGGATGACACCGCCGGCGAACCGGCGGAATCACACCGCTAGAGCAACAAAACCTACTTGTTGATCTTGGTGACGCGGCCGGCGCCGACGGTGCGGCCACCCTCGCGGATGGCGAAGCGCAGGCCCTCGTCCATCGCGACCGGCTGGATCAGGGTGACGGACATGTCGACGTTGTCGCCCGGCATGAC
>DUOR01000254.1 GCA_012838715.1 Actinomycetales bacterium | reverse complement strand
GGGCGGCCCTTCGCGGCCGCGCGGGCCAGGCCGCCGTCGGCGGCGAGGTGCTCGGCGGCGATGGTCTGGGCGACGTCCTCGCCGCCGCCGATGGTGTAGACGTCCAGGTCGTCGGGGACCGGCTCGCCCAGCTTGATGGGGGCGATGGTCGCGTCGAAGCCGCGGCGCCGCGCGCGTTCCCGCAGCACCAGCGCGTTGCCGTCGTCGCCGTACGTGCCCAGCACGTCCGGCAGGATGAGGCCGATGGTCAGGTTCTTCACGCCCGCCGCCCTTCGTTCCCGTTCTTTTCGGGGGTCGTCTTGCCGGTCCGTTCGATGGCCTTCTTCAGGTCGCGGAATGCCGTGTAGTTCGCCAGCACCTCGACGCGGCCCGCCGGGCAGGCGTTGATGCCCTGCAGCGGATCGGACACCAGCTCGTGCTCGATGCCCGCGTACAGCAGCCGGACCGCCAGGTCCGTGCCGCGCTCGCCGGAGGCCACGACGTGCATGCCGCCGAAGTCCTCGAACTTCACGTCCCACAGCCAGGACAAGTCCTCCCCGTCGGCGACGTGGCCGTTGACGGCGATGACCACGGCGTCCGCGGAGCGGTCCACCATGGACAGGGCCTCCTGCCAGCCGGCGGGGTTCTTCGCCAGCAGCATGCGCACCTCATGGTCGCCGACCGAAATCGTCGAGTAGCGGCCCGCCACCGAATCGACCTGCTCCACCGCGCCCAGGGCGTCGATGGCCTCGGCGCCCATCTCCACGGCCGCGGCCATGGCCAGGGTCGCGTTGCCGCGGTTCGCGTCGCCGGGCAGCTTCAGGTTCATCGGCAGCGTCGAACCGTATGGCGTCGCGACGCCGTCGGCGCCGATCCTCCAGGCGGGCGTCGGGCGGGCGAACCTCGAGCCGTCGGCAAGCGGCTTCACCGCGTGCCAGTCGTCGCCGTCGCGGATGATGGGCCCACCGGTGCGGGGGCAGCTGGTGGCGTCGTTGGTCCAGCCGCCGCCGGCGGACACCCACACGACGTTGCGGGCGTCCCACGCGGCGGAGGCGATGAGCGGATCATCGCAGTTCGCGACGATGGTGGCCTGCGGATTCGCGTCCACCGCGGCCCGCAGCGACGCCTCGATCTTGTTGATCTCGCCGACGCGATCCAGCTGGTCGCGCGACAGGTTCAGCAGCACCAGCGCCCGCGGCTTCAGGTCCGCCGAAATGTGGGCGACGTGCAGTTCATCGACCTCCAGCACCAGCGAATCCGCGCCGGGGGAGGCCATCAACGCCGAAATGACGCCGGCGTCCATGTTGTCGCCGCCATCATTCGTGGCCACCGACTGGCCCGCGGCGCGCAACGCGGCCGCCAGCATGCGGGTGGTGGTCGACTTGCCGTTCGTGCCCGTGACGATCACGGCGGGACGGCCCCCGCCCAGCTGACCCAGGATCCCCGGGTCCAACTTCTGGGCGATGAGGCCGCCGATCATGCCGCCGGCGCCACGCCCGGAGGCACGGGACGCCCACGTGGCGGCCTTCGCCACCGCGGAAGCGAAGCGCGCCCGGGGGGACATCCGGCGCTTACTGCTGGGGTTGGTCATGGTCGTAGAGTCTAGACCCCGCCCGGGCGCATTCGCCCCAACGGAAGCGGGGCCGCGCCGACGACCCGCGGGTCAGCCCATCGCGTCGAGCCGACGGCGGAACTCCGCGTCCCCGACCAGCGGAATCTCCTTGCGGTGGGCGTGCATCGCCTTGCCGGTCAGCTCCATCGGATCGAGCGGGGCGGCGCCCGCGCCGTTCTCGCCCGCAGCGCCGTCCTCGCCCGCAGCACCGTCAGCACCATCCACGCCTGCCGCGCCATTGCAGACGAGCAGCGAGGTCTCGCGGGTGACCTTCTCCGAGTACGACAGCCCCGCGGCGACGCCGGCGGCGATGATGTCGTCGGCGGGCACGTCGATCTCCGGGGCAATCGCGAACTCCATGCCCTTCTTCAGGCCGCCGTCGGCGGTGAAGCGGCCGGGGTTCGGCACCGGGCGCGGCGCCTCCATCGCGTCGACGCGCACCGCGGAACGCTGCAGCCCGACGTTGTCGGCGCGCAGGTCATCCGCCGCCCACGTGGCGAAACCGGGCACGAAGGGGACGGTGCCCGAAGCAGCGGGGTCGCCGGCGCCGTCGGGAAGCCCGCCGGCGCGGCGCACCTGCTCGGACCACAGGTCGATGAGCAGCCGAACGTCGCCCATGGTGCGCTCGCGCTCGGGCACGGCGATGTTGTCCACGCTGGCCACCGGCGACGGCGCGTCCAGCCCGTATGAGCGGGCGACGCCGCGCAGGCGGATGTCGTCCAGCTCCACGTTCTGCCGCCGCGCATTGACCAGGGTGTCGCTGACGGTCGCGGGGGCGGGCACCCGGCCCGCGCGCACGCGGCCCCTGCCCCGGCCACGTCGGCCGCGGTTGGCGCGATTCGCGTGCCGACGGGCCCGCTTCGCCTCCTCGATGATGAAACCCCACGTCAGAGGGAGATCATGGGTGACCACGTGCCGGCCGTCGAGAAACTCGCCGATGGTGGCCAGCACCGTGCCGAACCGCGGCGAACCCTCCAAATCCGACGGCTCCAGGCCATGCAGGTGCACCGGGCCGGGGTCCTCGCCGATGGTGAAGGTGCCGTGCCACGTGCGGGTCACCGTCCCGTCCGCGGTGAACGCGGCCAGGCCCAAGGACACCATGCGGGACGTCTTCGGGTGGATGCCCGTCGTCCGTGCCACGGCGGCGACGAACGGGGCGCCGTCCGCCGGGGAGCCGGCGTCGTCGGCAAGCGACTCCGCCGGAAGCTCCGACCCCTGTGCCATTTACGCCTCGGCCGGGGCGGCGGTGGCGCGGTTGACGGCGGAGGTGATCGCCTTCAGCGACGCGTAGGTGATGGAGCCCGCGATGCCGCAGCCCCACACCTTGCGGCCGTCGACCTCGGCCAGGACGTACGCGGCGGCCTCGGCGTCGTCGCCCGCGGTGCGGGCGTGCTGCGAGTACTCCTGCACCTCGACGTCGATACCCAGCTCCTCCAGCGCATCGGCGTACGCGGCCAGCGGGCCGTTGCCGTGGCCGGACACGACCTGCTCGGTGCCGTTGTGCACCAGGCGGGCCTGGACCTTGGTGTCCTCGGTCTCCACCTGCGGGGCGTCGACGGTCAGGGCGATCTGCTCCAGCGGCGCCTCACGGTCGAGGTATTCGCCGGCGAAGATGTCCCACATCGCCTTGGAGCTGATCTCGCCGCCCTCGGTGTCGGTGACGGCCTGCACCACGGAGGAGAAGTCGACCTGCATGGACCGGGGCAGGTCCAGGCCATGGTCGGACTTCATGATGTACGCGACGCCGCCCTTGCCGGACTGCGAGTTCACGCGGATGACGGCCTCGTAGGAACGGCCGACGTCCTTCGGGTCGATGGGCAGGTACGGGACCTCCCACACGGCGCGGCGGAAGTCCTCGTCGGTCAGGTCCTTGGTGGTGGCGCCCGGGCGGATGGAGTCGGCCAGGGCGTCCAGGCCCTTGTTCACGGCGTCCTGGTGGGAGCCGGAGAACGCGGTGTACACCAGGTCGCCGCCGTAGGGGTGGCGCTCCGGGACGCGCAGCTGGTTGCAGTACTCCACCGTGCGGCGGATCCGGTCGATGTCGGCGAAGTCGATCTGCGGGTCGACGCCCTGGGTCAGCATGTTCAGGCCCAGGGTCACCAGGCACACGTTGCCGGTGCGCTCGCCGTTGCCGAACAGGCAACCCTCGATGCGGTCCGCGCCGGCCATGTAGCCCAGCTCGGCGGTGGCCACGCCGGTGCCGCGGTCGTTGTGGGGGTGCAGCGACAGGATGACGGAGTCGCGGCGCTCCAGGTTGCGGTGCATCCACTCGATGGAGTCGGCGTAGACGTTCGGGGTGATCATCTCGACCGTCGACGGCAGGTTCAGGATCATCGGGTTCTCGGGGGTCGGCTCCATCACGGCGGTGACGGCGTCGCAGACCTCCTTGGCGTACTCGACCTCGGTGCCGGTGAAGGACTCCGGCGAGTACTCCCAGCGCCAGTTGGTGCCCGGGTAGTCGACGGCGATGCGCTTGATCAGCTCGGCGGCGTCGGTGGCGATCTTCTTGATCGCGTCGCGGTCCTTACGGAACACGACCTTGCGCTGCAGGATCGAGGTGGAGTTGTAGAAGTGGACGATGACGTTCTTCGCGCCCTCGCACGCCTCGAAGGTGCGGCGGATCAGGTGCTCGCGCGCCTGCACCAGCACCTGGATGGTGACGTCGTCCGGAATCAGGTTCTTCTCGATGATCTCGCGGACGAAGTCGAAGTCCGTCTGCGACGCGGACGGGAAACCGACCTCGATTTCCTTGTAGCCCATCTCGACCAGCAGCTGGAACATGCGGCGCTTGCGCTCGGGGCTCATCGGGTCGATGAGGGCCTGGTTGCCGTCGCGCAGGTCGACGGCGCACCACTGGGGCGCCTTGGTGATGCGCTTGCCGGGCCAGGTGCGGTCCGGCAGCTGGAAGTCCTGCACCTCTACGTCGTAGGGCAGGTATCGATCCGCGGGCATGTTGGAATTGCGCTGCTTGTTCCACGCCGGCTGATCGGCGGGAATCTCACCGGAGGGCTTCTCGATGCGGCCGGGGGCGGAAATGAATGCGTCGGTGGGGGACATGGAGGTCGACTCTACCTTTCATGGGGTGACCCGTCCGGGCGCCCGGTGGTGTCCCGGGTGCGGGAGGGGGAGGGGGATTCAGCTGGCCGGCGCGACAAAACCCGCGACGGGGAGCCGGCCCTCTAGAGTCGAGCCCCGCCGCGGCACAGAAGAAGGAGTGCGCGCTGCATGTGACTTAGCGTACACCCGTGCGCCGGCGCGTCCCAAGAAGGGCCGTTGTTTTCCCGCGGCGGGGGTACGCGCCCGGGCCGTCTCCCCGCGCTTGCACCGTGCGTGCACCTCGCGTTGGGCGCGTGCACTGTGTGTGCACCTCGCGTTGGGCGCGTGCCCCGCGTTCCTTGCTTGCCGACGCGTTGGCGTATGGGAAGCTGAGGCCCATGACATCCACCCGCGGCGAATCCCGGACGGCGAGGTCGTC
>DUOR01000253.1 GCA_012838715.1 Actinomycetales bacterium | reverse complement strand
CTGCTGGTGCGGGCCGGCGGCGTACGGCGGAGGCATGTTCGCGCCCCCGGCGTCAGTGCCCGCGTAGTTGTTCCCGCCGAAGGATCCGTCGTTTTCGACCGGTTCGAAGATGTCGCCGGAAGCGCCGTCCGGGGCGGCGTAGGGGTCATGGGCGTTTCCCGCGCCCGTGCCGTAATCGCCGCCGGGACCGTAGTCCGGGCCTTCCTCCGGGCCCCGATCCCACGGGCCCTGGCGGGGCTCGCCCGCGTCGCCGTAGGGGGCGTCCCCTCGTTCGTGGGGGTTGTTGGTCATCGGGGAAATCCTGTTCTGCAGACGCCATGGGCCGTGCCGGAAATGGTTCCCCGGCAATGGGTGCGCGTCCATCCTAGGGAACGGCGGGTGCCGCGCAGGGGTGTGGGGAGGGCTGCCTGGCGGAGATGATTTGGCCGCCGCGGCTTTACGGGTGTAAGAAACTTACATGCGTAAAGTTGAAGTATCGCGACGGCCCAGCGGTGACCCCGCTGCGCCCGTCGATCCCGCCGCCTCGGTCAAGTCCGCCGAGTCCGCCGACACCGTCGGGGCGGCCGACACGGTCAAGGCCGCCGAGTCCGCCGAGTCCGCCGAGCCGGAGGGCCGGCCCACGATTCCCCTCCCCGATGCCGGCCTGCAGAGCCAGCGCATTCAATCGATGTTTTTTTGGGTGGCCCCCACCCTCGTGGTCGTGATTCTCGCGTCCCTGCTCGGCGCCGCGTACCTCGGCGGCAACGTGAACCCGCGGAAGAATCTGCACGGATTCCCGGTCGCCATCGTCAATGCGGATCGGGGTGCCGGCACCATCGACGGCGGCAGGCTCGACGCCGGCGACGACATCACCGCCGGCCTGCTCGAACAAATCGACGGCAACGACTTTGACGTCACCGTCATGAATGGCCGCGAGGCCATCGACGCGATGAGCAAGGGCGAGCTCTACGGGGCCATCGTCATCCCGGAGAACTTCAGCTCCCGGCTCAACGCGTGGGCGATTGGCACGGTCGTGGACAACGACGTCACCGCCCCGGAAATCCGGATCGTCGGCAATCCGCGGGTGGGGCCGGGCGCGCTGGCGGTCATGCGCGAATTCGGCCATGAAGTGGCCCCCCGGGTCAACGAATCGGTGGGGGAGAAGCTGATTGATCGGCTGGAGGCCGCCCACGCCGAGAACATGGCCGGGGACACCGTGGACGGGGACGCCGCCCTGGGCGGTGCACTGCGCGCGGCCGCCGCCCACCCGGTCAACGTGGTGTTCGAGGACTTCCACCCGCTTCCCGACGGCACCGGCAACGGCTTGTCCGCGTTCTACTGGACCCTTCTCATCGTCCTCGCGGGATTTACCGGTGCGATGGTCACCAGCCAGATCGTCGACAACCGGCTCGGGGTCATCCCGCTGGAGGTCGGCCCGAAAATCATCCGCCGCAATCGGCCGGGCCTGACCCGGACCGCGACCCTCGTGGTCAAACTCGGCCTTTCCGCCACGCAGGCGTTCCTGGTCGCGGCCATCTACATCGCCATCGGCCACTACGTCGGCATGCCCATCGGCGACGCATGGGCGCTGTGGGCCTTCACCGCGGCGATGATCGTCGCGGTGGGCTGGGTCAGTCACGCGATCAATGCGGTGTTCGGCAATGCCGGGCTCATCATCAACCTCGTCATCTTCATCATCCTCGGGTTGCCCTCGGCCGGCGGCACCTTGCCGTTGGAGGCGGTGCCGGAGTTCTTCCGGCAGCTCGGCCACATCGCGCCGATGCACCAGATTTACGTCGGCTCGCGCTCGCTGCTGTACCTGGATGGCGCGTGGGACTCGGGCGTCGGGCAGTCCGCCGTGTACGCCGGGGTGTCGGTGCTCTCCGCCGTCGCCATCGGGCTCGTGGTCATGAAGTGGTACGACCGGGCCGGCCATGAGCGCTGATTCCATGGCGGAAGCCGCCGGGGCCGCACCGGACGGCGGTGACCGGCCGGAGGCGGCGCCGCGCACGAGGTCCCACGTGAAGTTGAGGCGGGCCGCCGCCGCGCTGCTCGACGAGCGGGACCCCGCGGGCATCACCGTCACTGACCTGGTGAATGCGGCCGGCGTCAGCCGCCCCACCTTTTACGCGACCTACGGTGACCTGGCGGACGCCTGGGCCGACGCCGCCGTATTGCGGCTGGAGGAGGCCTTCGCCGGACTGGATCCGTTCGCCGACGCTCCGCCCGCGGATGACCCCGCCGCGCTCGAGGCGATCATCGGCGCCGCCCTGCGCGGGCTGGAGCCGCACGTGGCGTTTTTGCGGCGCGTACTCGGCGGCTCCGGTGGCCCGCAGGTGCTGCACCGGGCAATCGACTTCATCGCCGGGCGCATCCTGGCCACCCCGACGTTCGGGGCCGGGCTCAAGGCCGGGCCCCTCGATCCGGGCCTGTCCGCCCGCGCCATTGCGGCCGCACTGGTCTGGACCGCCGGGTCCTGGGCCCGGAGCGACGGGCGGGGGCCCATCGACGACCTGTCGGCGGACCTGGTCGTCCTGCTGACCCGATCGGTTGTCGGCGGCTTGGGCGGGCATTAGCGAAAAGGTGGCTGCACATGCTGTTTTGCTTCAAATGACAGTGGTGGGCTACTGTGTTCAACGTTGCTCCGGGAGTGCTTTTCGGAAGTGTTCCCCGGAAGTGACGTGCATGACGAGCTCCCTTCGTCTAGCGGCCTAGGACACCGCCCTTTCAAGGCGGCGGCGCGGGTTCGAATCCCGTAGGGAGTACCACTCCCCGAATGGGAGCACGATTGAACAAGGCCCTGTGGCGCAGTTGGTTAGCGCGCCGCCCTGTCACGGCGGAGGTCGCGGGTTCGAGTCCCGTCAGGGTCGCCATTGAGGCGAAAGGCGGTCATCCTTCACGGATGGCCGCCTTTCGCCTTTTGCGTCTTTGGCCGTTCCGGAGTCATGGCTTCGTCGTCATGGCCCGCACCGTGACCCCATGTGCCGCCGTGGCTCCGCGCTTTGCCGTTCCGCCCGGTATTCGCGTCCGGTTCCGTGCGCTATCCAATGTCCTCCAGCCATTGCGGAATGGCCCTCCCACCTGCGGATTTGTGCCCCGATGAAGCCCCTGTGTAATGTTACGACTCGTGCGAGCGAGAGTTCGCGCACATGTTGAGGCCCTGTGGCGCAGTTGGTTAGCGCGCCGCCCTGTCACGGCGGAGGTCGCGGGTTCGAGTCCCGTCAGGGTCGCCAGTATTCCCCCGGGAATGCCTGGCCAGATAGCTCAGTTGGTAGAGCGTCCGCCTGAAAAGTGGAAGGTCAGCGGTTCGATCCCGCTTCTGGCCACAACATGTTGGAAACCGGAGTTCGCATTGCGCGGCTCCGGTTTTCGCGTTCCCGCGGGGGTTCCGGAGTGTTTCGGAGGTATCGCCGGGGCGCGGAAACGCCGTCGCTAAGATGAGGCGCATGACACAGGAATACGCGTCCGCCGGCACGATGTCGGGCGACGACACGTTGCCGTCGGTGATCCGCATCTTCATTTTCACCGATGAGGCGGGCCGCAGGGCCGCCGCGGAGAACGTCCGCACCGCGCTGGGGGAGTTCGTCCCCGGCACCGGCGCGCAGGTCTACGAGGACGTCATGCCGGACACGGAGTACCGCTCCTCCCTGTACGACGAATGGGTCGCCGCGAACCCGGGCGTCGACGTCGGCGACCGTACGCGCCACCGCATTTCCGTCATCGTCCCCGGCCTGTCGCACGCGGAGCTCGCCGACCTCTCCGGTCCGCTTGCCGACGTCGTGAGCCCCGGTTGGAGCACCGGCGAGGCCGCCGAGCGGGCCCAGGGAACCGGCAGCGTCCCGTGCCGCGTGGCCGTCGGCCGCGCCGACGAGCATCCGGGTGCCCCGCCGATCAGCTGGAAGCCCTGACGTTCACGCTGCGTGCCCGTGGCTCCTGCATCCGCGTCGAGGGACCGCCGCAGGGTACCCCCGAGGGTATCAAGCGGCGGCGGGCGGGGATCGGGCAGTAATGTGGCGTGGGTAACGTCGCGCCCCGTACCGTGGGACGTGAACGAAACCACCAACGAAATGGAGCACCCCAATGGCGCACACGATCAACCATGACGACGCCGGCCACCGCTACGTCCTCATCGTCGACGGCGAAGAGGCCGGATTCGCCGCCTACGAGCCCGCCGAGGGCGCCCTCGACTTCAACCACACCGTGGTCCACGAGCAGTTCCAGGGCCAGGGCCTGTCGAAGCCGCTGATCAAGGCCGCCCTCGACGACGTCCGCCAGAACAACGGCAAGATCATCCCGACCTGTTCCGCCATCGAGGGCTTCCTCAAGAAGAACCCCGACTACCAGGACCTCGTCGCGTAACGACGGCCCCGGGACGGCCACGTCGGAAAGCACCGCGGTACGCGCGGTGGCACCCACGGGAATTCCCCCACGGGAAAGCGCGAAGGGCGCCAACGGAACAATCCGTTGG
>DUOR01000252.1 GCA_012838715.1 Actinomycetales bacterium | reverse complement strand
GGGCCGCGGCCGCGCGCCACGATGCGGCGGTCGCCGCCTCCGACGCCGCCCGGCGCGACTCCGCGCTCGAACTGCTCGACCGGGCCGACGAACTCCTCGCCGCGGGCACCCACCCCGCCATGGCCGCCGACGCCACCGTCGCCCGCGCCATCCTGTGCACCCAATGGCCGTGGACGCGCATCGAGGAGTACCGGGCGATGCTCCCCGCCGTCCAGGCCGCCGCGATTGCGCTCCGCGAGGCGGCGATGAGCGTGGACACCCCGCGGGCCCGCCGCGAATACGCCCGCGCCTCCGCCACCCACGCCATCGAGGCCGCCTGCCACATCGCCTTCGGCATCGGCGAACCCGGCCACGTCGCCGCGATGGTGGAATTCGCCGCCGCCACCCCCGCACTGCGCGCCGTCGGCCCGTCGCTTCTGGTCGGGCCGCCGCCGCGGCTGGGGCACCTGCGGGAACTCGAGGAGCCGTACCGCATCGCCGAAACACGGTTCGGCTTGCCGACGGCCGATTAGGCGCTCGCCCGGTCACCCGGTCACCCGGTCACCCGGTCACGGGCCGCCCTGCCAAGGGCCGCCCTGCCACGGGCCGCCGCCCGCGCCGTGGGGTCAGAGGACGGACCACCACGCCATGGCCCACAACATGGCGCCAACGCCGGCCATCACCACACCACCGAACCCCAGGATCCCGTTCGTGGAGGTCACAGCGGTGGGCGCGTCCGGGTTGTACCGCACCGTGACCGCCTTCCCGTGGCTCACCACCGACGACGACTGCTCCGAGGTGAACTTCCGCGCCACGCCCTTGTCGTCGGTGAACTCCACGATCAGGCGAAACATCCGGTCACCGTCGTCGTCCACGTACTCCTTGCCGTCGACGACCCGCCCCGTCGTCTTCGGCCAGCCCAACTTCCACAACGAGCTGAAGAGCATCGGGACCCCGACCAGCGTCAGAATCAGGCCGGGCACGCCCGGGGCCAAAACATCAACCCAACTGAAGGACTCCATGTCCACCCTTTCGGTAAGCCGGTCAC
This sequence comes from Actinomycetales bacterium, assembly GCA_012838715.1. Lineage (GTDB taxonomy): Bacteria > Actinomycetota > Actinomycetes > Mycobacteriales > Mycobacteriaceae > Corynebacterium. The sequence goes on along the minus strand of DUOR01000252.1, from coordinate 1,968 downwards.
GCGCCAAGCCGGTCACGCGCCCCCACGTCCACCGCGCGGCAGGCCATCTGCCAAGCATCATTCCCCGCCCACCGGGAAACCGCACCTCGGCCCCGACGCGGGACCATGGGCGTCGGAAAGCAAACGGTTAAGTAAGGTTGGGCGCGTGGAATACATCTCGACGCGCGATCCGAAGCGAACCCCCGCCAAGTTCTCCGACATCCTCCTCGGCGGCCTCGCCCCCGACGGCGGCCTCTACCTCCCCGTCGAATACCCGCAGGTCGACGACGCGACGCTGACGCGCTGGCGCCAGGTGCTCGCCGACGACGGCTACGCGGCGCTCGCCGCCGAGGTGCTGCAGCTCTACGTCGACGACATCCCCGCCGACGACCTCAAGGCCATCTGCGCCCGCGCGTACACGACGCCCAAGTTCTCCGACCCGGACATCGTGCCCGTCACCGAACTCGAGGACGGCCTGCACATCGGCCACCTGTCCATGGGCCCCACCGCCGCGTTCAAGGACATGGCGATGCAGCTGCTCGGCGAACTCTTCGAGTACGAGCTCGCCCGCCGCGGCGAAACCCTCAACATCCTCGGCGCCACCTCCGGCGACACCGGCTCCTCCGCCGAATACGCCATGCGCGGCCGCGAAGGCATCTCCGTGTTCATGCTGACCCCCGCCGGCCGCATGACCCCCTTCCAGCAGGCGCAGATGTTCGGCCTGGAGGACCCGAACATCCACAACATCGCCCTCGACGGCGTTTTCGACGACTGCCAGGACGTGGTCAAGGCCGTCTCCGGCGACATCGACTACAAGACCACCAACCGCATCGGCGCCGTGAACTCCATCAACTGGGCGCGGCTGATGGCGCAGATCGTCTACTACGTGTCCTCGTGGATCCGCATGACCGAGTCGAACGACGAGAAGGTCAGCTTCTCCGTGCCGACCGGCAACTTCGGCGACGTGTGCGCCGGCCACATCGCGAAGTCGATGGGCGTGCCGATCGACCGCCTCATCGTCGCCACCAACGAAAACGACGTCCTCGACGAGTTCTTCCGCACCGGCGCGTACCGCGTGCGCACCTCCGAGGAAACCATGGCGACCTCCAGCCCGTCGATGGACATCTCCCGCGCCTCGAACTTCGAGCGCTTCATCTTCGACCTGCTCGGCCGCGACGCCGAGCGCACTGCCGAGAAGTTCGGCGTGAAGGTCAAGCAGGGCGGATTCACCCTGACCGCCGACCCCGTGTTCCCCGACGCCTCCGCCGTCCACGGTTTCCTCTCCGGCCGCTCCACCCACGCCGACCGCGTGGAAACCATCCGCGACTGCTGGGAACGCCTCGGCGTCATGGTCGACCCGCACACCGCCGACGGCATCCACGTCGCCCGCGGCCTGCGCGACCAGGTCTCCACCCCCATCGTGTGCCTCGAGACCGCGCTGCCGGTGAAGTTCGCCGACACCATCCTGGAGGCCACCGGCCGCGAGCCCGACATGCCGGAGCGTTTCGCCGGCATCATGGACGCCCCGCGCCGCGTCGTCGACCTGCCCAACGACGCCGACGTGGTCAAGGACTTCATCCTCGACAACATCGCCACGAAGTAGCGGCGGGCGGCGGAGACGCGGCGGGCAGTGTCTTAGCCGAGGCCCGCGTCGGGCGGTGTCTAAGCCTAGGCATCTCCCGATAGCCGCGGCACGCGCCCGTCGCGTCGCCGCAGCATGCGCCCATCGCGTCGCCATACAGTGCGCGCCCATCGGTGACATAGCCGCGGCCTCGGCCGATGGCGGCGGCACGGCGTCGGCAAGCGCTTTCTTCGCTTCCACCGCATCCGCCGACGTTTCCCCGCTGACCGGCTTCTTCAGCCCCACCTGCATCGCGCGTGAACCTCACGTGCGCCGCGGGTGGGGATTTTTCGCTTTCCGACGCCGTGCTCCCGCTATCCGCCCTTCCTCAGCGACCGCGCGATTTCGCGTCCCCGGGAAGCGCGCGC